>DASZXL010000027.1:0-7114 GCA_035545915.1 Minisyncoccota bacterium | reverse complement strand
CATGTCCGAGACTTTCTTTTTCGAGGCGCAAGGGAATCTGATTGCCCATGGCACGGCCGAAGCCCCCATTGTATTCACCTCAAATAAAGAGATTCCTACGAAAGGAGATTGGAGACGGCCCATACTCATATCCGAAGGTTCAGAGAGCGTCCTTTCTCATACCATCGTTCGATATGGAGGAGAGCATTCGTGTTCTTCCGGATGCGTCGACACGCCGATGATACTCGTACGGGGTAGTCTCGATGTCCGGCGCTCGAGTTTCGAAGATTCTCCATGGGCGGCGATATACACAGAGTCTCCCGGCCGCATCACTATCGCGAGCTCTACCTTCATGCGCGTCAAAGAAGGCCTCCGTGTCGGCGGGGGCGACGTGAGCGTGAGCGGTTCGGCCTTCGAAGGCATCGAGAACGGCATAAACGTATCCTCCTCGAATCAAAATCTCGTAGAGGCATCCAATAACTGGTGGGGAGATCCCAGCGGGCCGAAGAATACGGATAATATGGCCGCTCTCGGCGCGTGGATATTTCCACCCGCACGTTTTTCCCCGTGGCTTTCTCTGCGTCCGGACGCGGGCGCTACTTCTACGGATTCTATAGATGTCGTTGTCGGACATGTCGCTGAAATTCCCAAGGCAACGACATCGCCTGTCATCATCATTCCCGGGATATTAGGGTCGATGTGGGTAGCAGGCGCGTGGAGGATAGACCCTCTTTTTCATACGTATGACGGGCTCATAGATATATTTCGAGAGAATGGCTACGGCACCTCATCGCTCTTCGAATTCCCGTACGATTGGCGGCGATCGAATGTCGATACGGCAATAGATTTAAAACGAAAGATAGACGAAGCCAAATCGATCTGTGGCTGTCCCAAGGTCGATATCGTCGCTCATTCGATGGGCGGCCTCGTAGTTCGCTCTTATATAGAGTCGCTCGATTATGCAGACGACATATCGAATCTGATATTTCTCGGTACGCCTCAATACGGCGCTCCTCTCGCATACCTCACCGCAGAGGGCGGCGAGCTTGCGGGCGACTCTCTGTGGGATAGGGTCCTTCATATAATCCTCGGTCTCTATGCTCGGTCTCACGGGTATGGGAGCCTTTTCGACTACGTGAAGAGCGGCGAAATACCTTCCGTGGCGGAGCTCCTTCCTATATATGGTTATAAAACAGATGCCTCATCTAATAAGCCGAAATTCTATCCCGATGGATATCCGCTGAATCCGTTCCTCGAGGGATTGAATCAAAATATACAAAAACTCACCGATTCTTCGATACGGATCACTGACATCGTGGGCGACACCGGCACGAATACGATATCGATTATCGATACGGAATATATAGGCACGACCTCAGGGGTATGGACGCACGGCAAACCGACGGGATTTATCCGTGATGCGGGAGACGGGGTCGTTCCGCTTCCGAGCGCGGTCTTGCGCGGCGTTCCGTTTTTATCGACCGATGCCGAGCATTCCGATCTACCTGATGCGGCGGCGGTCATGGCATTCAATGTGATCTCCGGATCGAGCACGGCAACGAACGACCGATCGAACGATCGGGCCATGCGCTCTCCGCAAAGCGCTCTCGTGATATCTATGCATTCTCCCGCGACTATGGATATGGTGTCGCCGACAGGGAAGCACGTCTCAGATATTATCGGCGCATTCTATTCAGGAGATGGGGAGATACAATTCATATATATTCCCGATCCGACCGATGGAACCTATGGTATCGATGTTTTAGGAACGGGCATCGGAAAATATTCTATCGACGTCGAACGGATATCAGATGATGTCACGTTTCCTGCATCGACATCGACTTTTGCGGCGAACATATCTGAGGGCGAGAGGATTCAATTGGGCTTTGATATCAAAGACGGCAAGGTGGGTGATATAGGGGTCAAGGGTCCTTCAAACAATGCGCCGCGCATAGAAAGCCCGGAGGTTTCCCCTGCACCGATGGAAACACCTCGATCACAGCATAGGGTCGCGAGCGTCCCTCAACCAACATACCGGTCAGAGGCTCCGACCACCCATAAGGGCATTCAGAAGAATGTTGTGGAAACGATAGACGCGCCTCCTCTGGCCGCTCCTAGAATTCCTCCCACGGAACCGAGCTTTCTTCACAAGATCATCGTGTATGCTCTCTGTCCTTTGGTCCTATTTGCGGTCATGGGGTCTCTATACTAGAGTGGGGGACAAAGCTCATTGAACGTATCGGCCCGCGCGACGCGGGAACCTGATCCATACGGCAGATGTCTCTCGCTGCGCGATGCAGACCGGAGTATATCTGATGTTTACGAGCTTGAAAGGCGACTATGCTCACACAGCTCCAACTCGTTAAAGAAGGAAGATATCAGCACAGAATGACCAAAGAGAAGATCGCGGCCTTTTTTAAGGAAATGCCATGGCTCTCGCGATTGCTCGATACCGAGCGTAAATTGATGGGGCGAGATATGCCCGTGGGACAGGCGTATGTATCCGGTTTCGATGTCTCGCTCAGCGACCTTTGTCCTATGAGGATCGGGACCCGGAAACATGACTACCTCGGCAATACCGTCTTCTATATGGATGAAAGGGTCGAGCCGGAGAACTCTGAGACGATATATTTCATCGATGCTGAAGGCAATGCGCCGATGTTATTTTATGAGTATGAGGTTCCTACGTATCGCCGCCACCTCCTCTTTTTCGAGAAGAAACTCAAGGAAAAAGAGAGGAAGCGCGACACGATCAGGCCGGTGGCATCCGCAAGCTCATATTCTGAGGGTAAAACGCTCTCGGTCAGGGAACAACTCTGGTTTCTTGAGAAGGTTCCCATCGCAGCCGCTGTTCTCAGGTATGCCGTCTCTTATTCTGCTTATACCAAAGCAGTCATCGTGTATCGGCCTCCGGGCGGCGGATCTATCTGGAAGCGAATGCAAGAGCTCGAGGAGGAGCGAAAGGGCCAAATAGCCGAAGCCGAGGCTGCGGACCAAAGCAGGCTCGAGATCAGGGCGGAGATCGCCTCGATCGATGGAGGGTCTGTTTAATTCGGGCCCGCGACGTACGTCGCGGGCCTTTTTCTTGCAAAAACAGGCGATTTTGATAATCTATATCCCGAAAGGCCGGAGAAAGCGCGGCGGCTCGTAACAGAGCCATAATCCAAGGCGAAAGCCTGGCAAAGCCCGCTCGAGGTCGAAGTCAGCGCGCTTTCGCGTTCTGATCTCAACTCCTCCGCCGCTGTTCATGGGAACTCAGGCGGCCTTTTATTTATAAGCAGGATTAAGCATTGCAATAATGCCAATCACCAAGGACAAGAAGAAAGAGCTCGTAAAAGAGCTTGAAACCCTCTTGAAGGATTCCAAGGGTGCGGTCTTCGTAGGTTTCAAAGGCCTCAAGGTGAACGACGCTAACAAGATGCGCATGGGCTTCAAGGCCCAGGGCGTCGGTTACGTCGTCGCCAAGAAGACCCTCCTCAACCGAGCTCTCGACGCGGCAAAGATCGAAGGCGCAAAGCCTGAGATGCAGGGCGAAGTAGCCGTCGCATTCGCGACGGAGAATCTCGCCTCGTCGCGCGAGGTCGGCGGATTCCTCAAGAAGAACAAGGGCATGCTCGCCATCCTCGGCGGCGTCTTCGAAGGAAGGTACATCACCAAGGAAGAGGTCGTAGCATACAGCTCGATCCCAAGCAGGGAGACCCTCTACGCTCAGATCGTCAATCTCTTCAATTCTCCTATCCAGCGCAGCGTCATCGCGATAAGCGAGATAGCGAAGAAGAAGGGAACGCCTGCGGCAGAAGCTCCGGCTCCGACCCCAGCAGCATAATTACTCACATTAGAAAAATCACATGGCAGACATCCCAGCAAAGTTCAAGACGATCGTCGACTCTCTCGAGACGATGTCGGTCCTCGATCTTCACGAGCTCGTGAAGCACCTCGAGGAGAAGTTCGGCGTATCCGCGGCGGCGGTAGCGGCAGCTCCAGCAGCGGGCGGCGCAGCGGCGGCCGGCGAAGAGAAGTCTACGTTCACCGTAGAGCTCAAGGACGGCGGCGCTTCGAAGATCAACGTTATCAAGGTCGTTAAGGAGGCCCTCGGCCTCGGCCTCAAGGAGGCTAAGGACCTCGTTGATGCGGCTCCGAAGGTTCTCAAGGAAGGCGTCAAGAAGGAGGACGCAGAGAAGCTCAAGAAGGACATCGAGGCTGCAGGCGGCAAGGTCGAGCTCAAATAAGATCTCGCTTTGCATACGAAAAGGACCTGGCTCTCGTCAGGTCCTTTTTGCTATAATCTCTGGAACTTTAACCGACACACTATGGATACCCTTTCGCTGCTTTTCGGATCGACTCTGCGACTCAAGATGCTCCGTCTGTTCCTGCTTAACCCTGAAGGCATATTTGATATCGATAATCTAACGACCAAGATGTCGGTGAAGGCTCGCGCCATAGAGACCGAGACCGCATTTTTGAAGAAGCTCGGCTTGGTAAAATCGAGCAAGGTCATGAAGAGGGTAGAGATCAAGAAGGGAAAGAAGCTTATCGCTAAAAAGGTCCGCATGAGCGCATGGACGCTCGATGAGCGATTTAAATATCGCGACGCTCTGTCGGATTTCCTTACGAGGATACATCCGGTCGAACATAAGGCCATCGTAAAGAGGTTGGAGCGCGCGGGCCGCATCAAGGCCGTCGTCGTATCCGGCATATTCACCGGTCAGCCTGAAAGCCGTCTCGATATGTTCGTGGTGGGGGATAATGTGAAGAATTCCTCCATGGACCGCATCGTCCGCGGCATAGAGTCCGATATGGGCAAGGATATACGCTATGTCGTCGTATCAGGCCCTGATTATGCCTATCGCGTATCCATGAATGACAAGCTCGTCCGCGACGTCATCGATTTCCCCCATACGATACTCCTCGATAAGATCGGCATAAGCCGCTAAATAGAGCGCTGTTTTTATCCCCATGCCTTGCGCATGCGGGATTTTTAATTGATATAATTTAACAGGTCACTTTAGCAGCAGCCTTTATTTATAATCTTACAGTTTATGGTACTCCAAGCATGGGGAAACTCGGTCACGGGCGCTTTCCAGGGAATCTGGGCAGGCACGGCCGCTCTCCTTCCTAATCTGATCGCAGCCATCGTCATCTTCGTCGTAGGCTGGATCATCGGCGCTCTCGTCGGTCGTCTCGTCGCTCAGGTCATCCGAGCCATCAAGCTTGATGTCGCTCTCGAGCAGGCAGGCTTCGGTGGCGTCATGAAGAAGGCAGGCATGAGCCTCAACTCGGGCGCCTTCATCGGCGGCCTCGTCGAGTGGTTCATCGTCGTAGCCTTCCTCGTCGCTTCGTTCGAGGTACTTGGCCTCACGCAGGTCAACGTCTTCCTCCAGAGCGTGGTGTTGCTCTATCTCCCTCAGGTGATAGTGGCGGTGCTTATCCTTCTCGTATCCGTGGTCATAGCAGACGCTCTCTCAAAGATCGTCTCGAGCTCGGCTCGCGCCACAGGCGTGAAGTCGGCTAATTTCCTCGGCATCGTCACGAAGTGGGCGATAACGATCTTCGGCCTCCTGACCGCGCTCGTACAGCTCGGCATAGCCGTCGCATTCATCCAGACGCTCTTCACGGGCGTCGTGGTCGCTCTCTCGCTCGCATTCGGCCTCGCATTCGGTCTCGGCGGTCAGTCCGCCGCGGCTTCGTGGATCGAGAAGACTCGCGACGAGATCAAATCTCGCGACTAGTCTCTGTCTGTATAGGCAGGTAAGAAGCGGCGCCCCGTCCCGGGGCGCCGCTTCGCCTTTCCTGATATCATTATCGGGTATTCATTATTAAGTATCGGGCAGCATAATTTTTCGTATGGACAAGCGTAAAGACATTCTTATCCTCGCGACGAGGATCATTATCGGCGGCCTCTTCATATTCGCTGGATGGGCGAAGGCATCGGACATGGGCATGACGGTCGGCTTCTTCTCTCAGATGGGCCTTCCCGCATTCCTCGCCTATATCGTGACTTATGCCGAGCTCGCAGGCGGCGTCGCGGTCATTCTCGGCCTTTGGACCGAGCTCGCGGCTTGCGGTCTCGCCATCATCATGATCGGCGCGACCTATTACAGCTACAAGATGGCTCCAATGATGAATGTGCCGGCGTTCCAGGCCATCATGCCGACCCTGGCCATATTTGCCGCTCTCTGCGCGCTTATGGCCGTCGGGGCAGGCAGGTGTAAGGTCAAATTGCCTTCGCGCAAACCGGCGATGGCCTAGCCGTATCGGCTCCATAGAGCCGTATCATAGAAAAGCGCCCTGCCTATACAGGGCGCTTTTCCTATAAGAGCGAGGAAATACTTGACTCTTTAAAGGCCCTGAGTATACTTAGCTCTACCTCTGAATATGTTGATCACCCGAGTCAAAGAGCGCATCAAATAGGCCATTCATTTGGCCCTGTTCCGATGCCGCTCTCTCCGAGCGGTTTTTCTTTTCAGAGGGCGCTGTTTTTTGAAAAAAGAATCCCGTCCGTGACGCAAGGGCCAGGTCGGCCCGTCAATCAAGACACGAGGCGGTTCTCTCTATTTGTTAGATCAGATAGAGGGATAAACCATTTCTTTACCAAAAGAAATGGGCAACAGGTAATAAATGAATTGTAATTCATTGAGAGAAAGTTAAGTGGTTTTTAAATTTCCTAATAGGAAATTTAAGGGCGTATGGTGGATGCCTTGGCTTCTGAGAAGCGATGAAGGACGTTGTGTAGCGACGATATGGTCGGGGAGCCGCTGAACAGGCTTCGATCCGGCCGTTTCCGAATGAGGAAACTCCTTCCATAGAGATATGGATGACATTAACGCTTGACGTTGATGAGCGCACCCTGGGAAGTAAAACATTTCAGTACCAGGAGGAAGAGAAAACAATTCTGACGTATGTCAGAAACATTTCCTTAGTAGTGGCGAGCGAAAGGGAAAGAGCCCAAACTCGATCTTAATCGTGGGGTACATCGCAAGATGCGCAACGCGATTAAGATCGGGGGTAGTAAGGTGATGATGTGGCTATTTATAGCTGAAAGAGTTACAAAATTTTTTGGTAGCGTAATCGACTGGAAAGTCGGACCCTAGAGGGTGATAGTCCCGTGCGCGAAATCAAAAGATCTCTTTTATCG
>DASZXL010000026.1:0-46334 GCA_035545915.1 Minisyncoccota bacterium | reverse complement strand
TGCGCAATCGGGCCCGCCGCAGGGTCTACGCGGCCCTCGAAAAGTCTATCGGAGACGTGAGGGCCAAGGCCTTCGTCATGATCATGCCGAAAAAGGAGGCTCTTGACGCCTCTTTCGGCGATCTCGCGGCCGAGGTGCGTTCGCTTCTCGGCAAAGCGGGACTTTTAGGTTAGGAATTGATACCCTATACGTACTTCACATCTAATATATGCACTCTATCTACACGACTTTGGTCTATAATCCCCTTTATAACGGCTTCATACTGCTTATAGACGCCGTCCGATTCATACCTTGGCTCGATGTCGGCATGGTCGTCATCCTGTTCACCATCATCGTCCGTCTCATCCTCTACCCTCTCTCGCGCAAAGCCGCCCGTACGCAGGTCGTCATGAGGCAGGCGGAGCCCGAGCTCGCCGCGATAAAGGAGAAATACAAGAACGATCGCCAGGCATTGGCCGTTCAGACCATGGCTTTCTATAAAGAGAAGAAGATCAATCCGTTCTCCATGTTCTTCCTTCTCATCATCCAGCTCCCTATCCTTATCGCCCTCTATCATATCTTCTATAGCTCGGGACTCTCTCAGGTGAGTACGGACATACTCTATTCGTTCGTGAGCGCGCCGCCCGCTATCGGCACTCATTTCCTCGGCATATTCGATGTGACCCAGAAGAGCTGGATCCTCGCCATCACCGCCGCCGTGACCCAGTACTATCAGATCGGTATGTCGACTCCTCCGGCCCGCCGTGACGCGGAAGGACGCCTCACGCAGGAGAGCATGATGCATACCATGATGAGATTCATGATGCCGGCCATGATACTCCTTATCTCTTCGAATCTGGCGTCGGCTCTCGCCATATATTGGACGACGAGTAACCTTTTCATGATCTGTCAGGAGCTCTATGTCCGAAGGCAGATAGCCAAGGAAAAGGCGGCGTAAAAAACGAAGACAGGAAAAAAACCGGCTCGTGCCGGTTTTTTTCGTTCGCCTACTCCAGATTCAATCGCCAGAGGCTCAGGTCGTTTTTGTTGGTGAAGAGCAGAGTGCTCTCATTTTGATCGAGGCTCAGATCCATCATGTCGATCGATATGCCCGCTTCGAGCTCCGGATCGAGAATATCGGTCGTCTCCCCCGTCGTCGCGTCTATCTTCCAGACGCTGTCGGCGAATGAGACTTTGCCCTTGTACCAGTCATCGGGATATACGCCGCCTGCAGGCGACTTAGGCACCGCGCAGAAGACGATAGTCTTAGATCTCTTACTCCAGACGCATTTATCGACGAGCGTTCCCATGCCGATGTCGCGCATCGCGGCGCCCTTGATCGTATATATCGCTGTGCCCATGACATTGCCGTTCGCCCCCGAATAGATCATGAGCGTCTCATCCGGATTGAGAAGCCCTTTTATGCCGGGAATGCGATCGACGGTATGTGACAGGGCGCCTGTAGCCATATCGAGCAGATATGCGGAACCCTGCGCCGTTCCGCTCGGTCGGGCAAAGAGAAGAACGCTATTCGATGCCCACGTCGCGGCCCAGTCGCCGAAGGATGAATTGAATATGCCCGTTCTTCCGGTGCCGTCTATGTTCGCGCGGGTGCCCTGCGCGCCTGACATGCCTTCAATGATATAGAATATCCTGCTTCCCGATACGGCGATGTCTTGGATATTGTCAGGAAGATACGTTCCCTCGATGCCTTTATTCGGCGTGGAGGTCGATACTCTGCCTGTGAACGTCTTTATCGTACGGCCGTCGTCATTAAGATACCGGAGGACGACGTTTTTTCCGTCGCTCCCCCAAAGGGCTTCCTGTATCTTCGGTATCGTCACATTCGATATCTGCTCCGACGCGGTCGAATCGTTCGCGATCTGGACGATATGGCCCGTAGCGCGTTCCACATAGCGGATGATGGTCGTGCTTCCCATGTCGAATGCGACGGCGCCGGCCACGGGCGTTGTCGATATGCGCTTGAGCCGCGAAAGCGTCTCCCCTCCCGAGAGGTCGATGGTTTGATCGGTATCGTCTGTCGATGTCGCCATAGCCGTCGTCCCCGTCGATACCGGTCGCTGACCGAATGGAAAGAGCGTCGATGACGTGCCGTTGTCCGTCGGAGACTCAGTCGCGCTCTTTTTATCAGAGAAGAGAGACCAACCTATGGCGACGAGGCCGAGGACTATGACCGAAAGTACCGCGATGAATGCTTTTTTGGACATTAGTTATAGACGTCAATACCGCTCGGAGCCTCGATCGGAAGTAATTGCTGCTCTTCGCTTAGGGTCTTGAGGAGTCTCGTTGAAAGAGCGTCGAGAGCACCCTTCTGAACCGTCCATGTATTGATCTGTGCCGTGAGCGCAGCGCGCTGTTCTGGAGTAACGCTCGAGCCGGATCTACCGCTCATGCGCAGATTCGCATCGCTTATCTGCTTGCTGAGGGCATCCATGTCAGTCATGATCTGACCCCTCTGCTTTATAAGCGCCTCCACGTCTGCCGTCATGGTTTTTATCAGATCGTCTTTTTTCTTCTGAGCGTCTGCCCGCGTGACTTTGAGAGCATCTATATTCGCCTTCGCGTCGGCCTGGACGGCAGGTGTCGCTGAGCGACCCGACATCCTTAAAGTTTCTTTCGTTATTTGATCATCGATATAGGCAAGGTTTTGTTCCGCCAATCCATACTGGCCGATGAGCTTATTTGAACCAGTCTCTGCCGCGCTGACCGCCTTTGCCTGCTCTGAAGCCGCGGCTGTGACCGAGGTGAGGGCGTCTTGGCTCACCGCCTTGCCGCAGGGTACGCCATTCTGGCCGCATCCCTGGGTCAGATTCGACAGGTCGATATTAACGAGGCTCACATTGATGGTCCTCAATATGATGTATGCGCTGAGGAGGATAAGGAGGCCGATAATGGCGTGCTGCCATTTGCTCTTCGCGTCGGTCTTTTGGCCGATCGCCTCGCTCGTCGTGTACTGGACGCCCGCCCATATGATCATGCAGACCGCGAGAATGGCGGCTATGCCGATCGATATGCCGTATATGTTTTTCACGACATCTACGGGATTGCTCACAGGCTGGTTGGCCGTGAAGGCGCCGGGAATAGTCGTAAGAGGCGTGTATTCGTTTTGATTCATTGGAATATGGATATATCAGCTTGTCCCCCTTGGAGGAGCTTGGTCTTGTTCTGTATCGATACGCCCACATTCGACTGGCCGCCCGCTGTTCCTGTGGTACGGAGCGTTATCTGATCCTCGTCCTTGAAATCTGCCAGCGCATCGCCGTTCAGAGTCCAATCGAGAGAGAGGCCTGAAAGCGGATTCAATGCCGATACATTGAAAGGCACCGCCTTGAGCGTTATCTCCTCCCCTGTGAGGGCGATCGAACCCGTGAGCGCCTTCTCATAGACCATGCCGTAGAGCGGGCTGTTTTCGTAGAAGACGACCTCGGGGACGGTCGGCGATATCGTTATTGTCCTTGTCGCGCCCGCATCGCGCGATACCGTCGACGCTTCGACGCTTATATCGTCGCCTCCGCGGACATAGCTCGACTGAGTGCCCGTGTATGAATCTTTGCCATAGCCGGACTGGGCGGCGTCGGTCGTGCCGTTCTTCTTCCAGGTATAGACAAGGGTCTTTGGGTCTGTTTTCTTGCCGTTCGGGCCGAAGAGCTCCGCTACGGCGACGACTTTGAATGCGGCGCCGTAGGATTCGAGGGCCTTGCCCTTGTAGAATGGCGGCGTATAGCCGTCAGACTGCCAGAGAAGGTCGACGCTGCCCGGTCTTATCGTCGCGCTCTTCGATATCGTGCCTATGTCTGTCGTAGTTACATCCACCGATACGCTCACGGCTGCGGTGCCGACGGGCACCGTGACCTCGGTTATGCCCGTTCCCTTTTTGAACACCTTGTTGCCCACGTACCAGGTGAATGCGGCGCGGTCGAGGTCGGTGGTATAGCTCTGCGCCGATATGGTTACCGATGTGTTCGGACGCGGGAATTCAGGCGATATCTGGAATGTGACCGGTTCACTCACGCCCGGTACGCTCTGCGCCGAGACGGGAGCCGCGCTCGATACGGCGAAAAGAGCGAGAAAAAGAGAGAAAATAGCGCTTTTTATCAAGCCAGACATAACGATATTGTATCATAGCGAAAAAGAGGGCGTCTGCCCTCTTTTTCCTATTCGATCGCCTTTTTCGACTCTTTCATGGCCAGTATCTGGGACGGATCCGACGTTATGATCTGGTCTTCGGTGTATGAGGCGATGGTTTTTATGGCCACATGCTTTAATCCGACGAAGAATATGCCCTCGCCCACGTCCGATTCGAGGAGAAGGTATTTTTCTTCGTCCGTGAGATTGAATACCTGTTGGAGCCTGTCGATAGACGACGGCGACTGCTTGAGAAGGACCTGTATGGACGAGTTGGTGATGATCGGAAGGCCGTACGGCGATTTAAGGAAGTCATCGACGTCCTGCGTGATAGTCGCGAGGCCGAGATAGTATTTGCGGCCGCGCTTGGCGAGGCCGAGGAGGAACGATGCGGTATCGTCCGATTTCATCATCCACCACGCCTCGTCGATGACGAGGAGGCGTTTTTTAAGATTCTTCCTGATCGCGTTCCATATATAGTGCGTGACGATATACATGGCGACGGGCTTGAGCTCTTCTTCCATATCGCGAAGCGAGAAGACGATGAATTTCGCGCCGATGTCGACGTTCGTCGGCTTGTTGATGAAGCCCGACCACGTGCCTTTGGTGTATTTGGTCAGTCGCTGGACGAGCGATTCCCCGCCCTGCATGCCGGCGAGCACGAGCTCGAAGTCAGAGAGAAGCGGAGGTTCGGTATGAGAGAAATCGGAATCAGGCGTGATGTCTTTGAGCGCGTAGGTTTCCGTGATCGCCCTGTCGATGATGGCGTCTTCCTCGGGAGTGAGGCCTCCCATCATGATGCGGAAGAGGCCCACGAGCGTGATGATATTCGAGCGGAGCACATCTGCCGGCGATTCATCTTCGCGCGCGGCGGGAAGGTCGAACGGATTGATATGATGCTCGGAATTGAGCGAGATGTTGAAGTATTTGCCGCCCGTCGATTCCGCCAAGAATTCATATTCCCTCTCAGGATCTATGACGATGACGTCGGTATCGAACATGAGGGTTCGCAGGATCTCGAGCTTGGTCGCATATGATTTACCGGCGCCCGATTTAGCGAACGTGATCGAGTTGTAGTTTTCGAGCGAGAATCGATCGAAGAGGACGAGCGACGAATTGTGGCGGTTGATGCCGTAGAGGATGCCTTTGTCGGAGGTGAGATCGAACGATATAAACGGAAAGAGCGACGAAAGCGGACTCGAATTCAATTTCGAATGGACGAGGAGCTCATCAGATGCCGTCGGAAGGTTGGATTTATAGCCCTGTTCCTGCTGGAAGAGCGCCGGCTTCACATAGACGAGCTTGGATTCGAGTATCGATTTGATCTCTGATTCCGTCTTGTCGAGCTCCTGCTCCGATTCGCCGTATATGGATATGTAGACGCCCACGTCGAAGAGCTTCTCCTGCGCCTGTTGGAGCTGATCGCGGAGCTGTTCGAGGTCCTGGTACGCCGTGTCGAGCATAGGATCGCGGACGAGGCCCTTCTGTTCGCGGATATTGATCTGGCTCTGGACTTCGGCGACCTTCTTCTGGAAGGTGCGGAGAACCTGCGCCGTCTCGACCGGATGGACGAATATCGAAATATTGAATACCTTATCGAGATTGATGATCGGTGCGAACCAGCTCTCGGAAAGGAAGCGCGGATACGATATGACGAAGAACGATCGGACGATCTTGTCGCCCAAAGATAGTTCGCGCGGCGAGACTTTCAATGCGGACGGCGCGATGACGTCTTTCAATTCCAAGACGCCCGCTTCGTATATCTCAGACGGCAATATCGGCGCTATCGACGCCTTGTTATCTTTCTTCTTAAGAAAATCTAATATTCCCATAGTATTAATTGAGAGGTATAGGCTTCTCAGTGTCGCCCGGATTGAATATCTTGTAGAAGAGCTCGACGATTTCCTCCGTGCCGAGCTCTATGGTGCGGATGCCGCAACGGACAAGGCCCTGTGTTACTACCCCTACTCTCTGCTCCAGCTGGCTTCGATGCTCCTCGAATTCGGCGATCCTCTGCTCGGCTCCCTCCGCGGCCGTCTTTTTCTTGCCGAGGATGCTCGTGACCGTCCCTGCGTTGATGGATGCCGGAGAATACGGCACGACGACGAAGAACGTCTTGGTCATGATATTCGAATTCTCCGTGAAATTCTTGATGAATTGGATGTATTCGCGGGTCTGGATCTTGAGAAGGTCGCTCACCTGTTCGCGAAGCCTGTTCTCGAGGAGCGCTATGTACGGGCGGATGTCGAGCTTTCTCGATTGGATGAATATCTGGACCGAGAAATCGAGCGAGTTCAGGAAATTCTGGAACTGCATGATGATCGACTGCTGTTCGTCGGCTGATTTAAGCGCGAAATTAAGGGACGATGCCATGACGATGGCGCGGAGAGACTCGTCCTTTAGCACGACGATGCCCTGTCGGATCTCTTTTATAGGAACGAAGTCTTGCGTTGTCTTTGCATTGACTGCCATCCGTTCAGTATATCATTAGATATTGCTCTTCCCTTTCTGGCTCTGGGCCGGATTCTGACTCTGTTTGATGTCGAGAGACCAGGTGAGATCCTTGAGCTTCGAATCAGAGAGCTTCGGCACATAGAAATCGAGGTTTCCCGATGCGGTGGTCGAAGGGGTCTTCTTGGCGACGATAGCCTTGTCCACCTTTTTCCATATATAGAGCTTGTCGCCGAAATAATAGCCGAATGCCGCCTCGACGACGTTTATGAAAGGCTTATTATTGATCTTGTAGAATGCCAGGGCGAGCACGAATCCCAGGATGGGCAAGATAAGGATGAGGGCGAAGACGATATTCTTAATGAACGTATATATAAGGAATGAAAGGCCTGCCCCGCCGAGGAGGTAGAGGAATTGCTTGAGCGTGAGGGGGCCGAAGATCTTGTCTTCGACCTCTATGAATTGAGGGACTTGAAAGCGCATATGGTTACGCGTCTATTATAGCGCACCTCCACCTCGCGCGGGCCGCGGTTACATCAAAGGCTCGCGGTACGGGTCAGTCGCATATTCAGCCGGTTTATTGACGGGTGCCGAGAGCTTCTCGGCGACGAAGCTCTTGGTTGCAGGATCTTTCGCGGGCTCTGCGGCCGCGGGAGCCTTTACGGATATAGGATGGACAGTCGGGATAGGATTCTCTATTTCGGAGAGTATGGTCTCGCGCTCATCGAGCGGCTTTTCCTGTACGGGAACAGGGGTATTATCCGCGTCCTGCATTCTTTCCCTGATCTTGAGGAATATGCTCTTGCTGACCTCATCGCCTATCTTGGCCGCTACAGCGCTTGATATGCCGAGACGTTTTTCTATGCCCGGTATGAGCATAGCAGACTGTTTAAGGCCGTAGAGGACCATGAATATCTCGTCCTCAAGGAGGCCGAGCTTGTCGAGCAGGAGCGAATTATTTTTTCCGATAAGGCTCAGATCCGCCCTGAATTCATCTGAAAGCATGAATTCGCGGACGTGTTCGGGTAATTTCTTGAAAGCCTCTCTTTTTTGTTCCGGTGTGAAGTCCATGGTGTTTTAGAATTTAGAATATCGCTCCCTTACCCGTGTCATCGAGCCAATCTTTGAGTCTGTCGAATCCTTGTACGCCGTTCTGGGCCATGGTTTCGATGTACGCCCTCATGAGTTTACGAGTCGTATCATCCGTATCGTTCTGAACCATCTTTTCGAGGACGTCCGTATTGCCCCTTCGAGCAAGAACTGTCATGGCGCTCTGGTTTACGGCAGGCACGTTGTTTTGATCATCCCTAAAGAATTTATCGCCGAGCTTCGAAATCTCTCCCGCCTGCATCTTCGCCATTGCCTGCTCGATCTGATCAGGCGTTCCTGTTTGGGCGAGATTATAGAAGCTTGTATAACGAGCGTCTCGCATCTTTGCCCGGGTCTCATTCGTCAGCTTGTCGTTCTTAACGAGTTTATCGAACTTGTCATAATCCATGGTGCCAGATTGGACCAGTTCAGGTTTGCGAAGAGTCTCTGGCGAGAGGTTGCTGAGCTCTTCGTCCGAGTGATTTCGGAGAGCGCTTTTAACGTCGCCGTTCGTGTCGATAGCCTTCTGAACATCTGACAGCCTTTTCTTCCAAATACCCGCTGCCGCCTCATCCGTCTCAGCCTTACCCGCCAGATGTTTGATTTGTCCAGGAGAAAGCATCTGGAGAAAATTCTCGTTGCCCAGGGCATTTTTGCTGACATTTTCGAGCTCGCGATTTCCGAGTTTCTGAATTTGATCCGCGACCTCAAGCTTTGAGTTATCGTGCGCGGTCTTTGCCGCGACATACCGAGGATCCGTCTGGGGAACATTGTTCGCTGCGAGCTCCTCGAGTTCCGCTCTCCTTGTCTCCACCTTATCCAGATGTTCGAGAATCGTCTGGCTGGCCTTCTGGATCTTCTTCTCCTCATTCCATTCGCCGACCTGAGTCTTGACCGCCTTCGCGTCAGGCGCCTTGAGGTCGAGCTTCGAGCCTGTCGATCCGGCCACCAATCCGCTGAAGAGCTCGCCGGCCTTGCCTTCGCCCGTAGGGAGATTGCGTACGTCCCAGGTGCCGGACTTCATCTTGTTTACGCTCGCCTCGCCGAGATCCTTAAGGCCCTGTCCAGGGGCTTTGACGTACTTCAGTATCTTGCTATCGCCAGTGAGTATCGGAGGAAGATTGGTGTTGATGGTCTTCTGCGCGGCCTTGTATCTGTCGCCAAGACTGCCTTCGGTCGAGATCGCCGTGCCTACGCCTCGGCCGAGAGCGCGTATACCCGTGGTGAGGCCGCCCGTCGCATACGTACCGATCGCATTCACCGCGAATTTGCCGAGGCCGTCGGCGACGCCGGAGAGTTTGCTGCCCATCTCGCCGCTGTACTTCTTGGACGTCTTAAGCGTCGTCTGGAGAAGGAATATGATGAGGAAATACGTGAAGTACTGCGCGATTTTGAACGACGTGCCCGGCACGTCCGTTGCCCCGTTGATCCCTGTCGCTGTCGTGAAGGCCGTGCCCAAGGCGTCGATCGAGTTTATGAACTGGAGCGATATATAGAGCATGATCAGGAATACGAGCGGGAACATCGCCGCATTCGTGAGTTCGTCCCACCATTCCTTCGAATAGCTTGCCACCTGCGGCAGCACGCTGCCCATGAACCCCACCGGCGAGAATACGAGGAGGAAGAGGAGCGTGATGCTTCGGGCCATGAAGAGCACCGCCGCGTATATGAATATGTATATGGCGATAAGCGCTACTGCGAGACGGAGCATCCTGCCGATGAAGTTCTGGGAAGGATCGGTCACAGGCTTCGCCTTATTCGTCCACAGGTCTACGAGGCCCATTCTTTCGACGATGAGATTGCTCAATTGGCCCTTGCCTACCCCGGATTGTGCGGGCGCTGATATGCTCTTCGTCACGCCGGTATAGAGCCAGTTCCCGAATACGTTGCTCACGTCGACGACGGTCTTCGTTATGAAAAGACTGAAGTTTATGAGTATCGCCGCGATGACGACGTTCTTGAGCGCGGTGCCCGTATTGAATCCGGCTCCGCTCACGATCGTCTTCAGGCTCACGAATATGAGTATGAATATGAAGAAGAGGTTGCAGATGTCGCGGATGATGGTCCAGCCGAGGTTGATCGCCGGCGAGAGGCTGAATATGTACGCGGTATGAAGGCTGAACTGGATTGCCGCGTCGAGCATGATGCCTGACAGATAGAGCACGCCCGCCGCGAGCGGAAGGATGAGGACTTCGAATGAGTATGAGAGAAGGCCCCCTATGAAATCGCTCGCATTGAATACGTTATCGAGCCAGCCTGCGTGCGCAAAGTGCGGCAGTGCGAAGAACGCCGCCGCAAAGGGGAGCGTGAGAGCGATTATTTTTTTGTTGAAGAATCGCTTCATAGGCTATTGGATCGTGAATTCAGACGAGAGCGTCTTTGTGCCGCCCTCTCCGTCCGAGACCGTCGTGGTGATGATATACGTGCCGGGCATGGCTGCGGACGCTCCCCTGCCGTCCGATCGGACCGTGCCGGTGAATCTGATCTTATACGGAGCATTCTCGTCCGCCGAGACGTTCGACCAAGCGATATTCGATTGATCGGCTGTAGGGTACGTGACGATGGTCGTGCCGTCCGTCCTGCCGCTCGCGGCCTGGAAGGTCTGGAACGGATTGCCGAACGGTACGAGTGCCCCGTTCGATTTAAGTTTGAGAGTCGACGTGACGCTCATGTTCGTCGCATGCCTATTTACGGTCACGCTGACTCCGAGGAGGAAGCCGAGACCCGGTCTTGCCGTGCTCGTTTTGTCATCGACCGAGATCGCGACGACGAGTGGCTGAGACGATTCGTCGTTCGCGTCGGCGATGTCGGCGGTATCGACGCCCTCCTCCGAAGGATTATTGAATGCGCTATCGATACCGCTCTCATTCGTTATGTTTCCGATTCCTGTGTTTACGGCATTGGTGAAAGCCGGATCGATATCCGATCCTGCCAAAGCACTGCTATACGTGGACGTATTATAGGATCCATTCGATCGCTTTCCAGCGCCGAGAAGACCCTGAGCCCCGGTCACGACCTGTGACATGAGCTGGTTCGTGAGGGCTCCGACGATAGCGTCGAGATCGTTCGCGACTTCGAGCTGGCGGACGCCCGAGCCAAGCGTGAGCTCGAGCTGGCTCTCGACGACCGTTCCTGGCGTACGCGTCTCTGCGTCGGCGCAGTTCTCGCTCGTCGGATCGGCTTTCGAAGGATCGCTTCCGTCATAGGTGTCCGTACATACGGTCCAGGACCTGAAGCCTTTGCCCCAGTCGAGCTCCCTGTTCTGTATGTCCATCTTCTGAGCGATCCTTCGCGTGAGCTCGTCCTGCGCGAGCACCGTCGCGCCATACACGTTATTCTGCGGTTGCGTCGCGACTTGTATCCAATTGTCCCAGCCGCCGCTGTTGTTATTATCGACGAAGCCCGTCACGTTGTTTTCTATCTGCGACAGCGTACATGAGTATCTCTGATTGTACGGGAGATAGCTCTGAGCGACCGCGATGCGAACCTGGAGCGAGAACGGATTACAGAGGAAGCCCGCGCCGAGGTCTCGGTCGATGAATTCGCCGATCGCCATGTCGGTCGTGTCCTGTATGAGGCCGTGAAGATTCTGTACGAACGAAGGATTGCCGTGGAATCCGTTATTGATCCACTGGACGATGCTTCCTGTGATGTTCTGGAGCATCGCTTTGCCGAGACGGATGGCGATCGGTTTCAGAACGCAGTCTTGGAAGAAGCTTCCATAGGCCGCTCCGGCTCCGACGATACTTGCCGCGTCCCCGCCCGGCGCCGATACGGTGACGCCGACCACTTTCGCGGCAGCGGACAGGCCGATAGCAGAGGCGACTGCCCCGGCGACGACGGACGCGCAGCTCGATGCCGCTTCGACGGGCTTAGGAGGGTAGGAAAAGAGCGCGGCCGGTACGATGAGCGACACGAGGAGGATGAGGCCGACCGCTTTTATGCTAAGGCGAGAGAGCATTATCTCGATAAGATATAGGTATCGAGATAAATTATATCATCACTGCATAAGGATATATCCACTTTCGGATGACGAGAACGATACGCTCTGTTTTTTGAGATATGATTGTATGTATTCGAGCGGCAATGACAGGGTCTGGATGCCGCGATCGTACTCGGCAAGCATCTTCGTGGCCCCTACAGGATCGGTGTCCGTATAGCTCATCCCGCGTACGCCTTCGAGTATCGATGTTACCGAATTAAGGAGCGCTATATGGGCTGCTTTCAGGGGATTAGGAACAGCTAACGCCAATATCTTGTCACGGAGGATCGTGTAATGGCCTATATTTAGAGCCAATTTACCGAGTTCAGACGCGTCGCTCGTGTCGTTATAGCGGGCGATGATGAAAAGCTCCTGTTCATAGCCTTTTGGCAGAGGCTCCTGCAATATGGCGCCTAAGGCATTGCCATATTGTTTCAAAGCCTGGAGCGAAGAGGTGTTCGATACGCGAATATCCGACTCCGTATAGACTTTTTCCTCCGTAGGACTGCCGTAATCGCGGGCCAAGAGCTGATTTACGAGATCTGTGCCCGTATTTTCGTCTATTTGGGCTCCTGATTGCTTCAGTTGGACGTATTCTTGGAAGAAAGCGCGCGCGAATCTATCCGTAGCATTGAGATTTTCCGGCGCGGAGGTGGCGGCGGTCGTTTCGAGTGCCGCTATCTTGTCTTCGATCGTGGACGTACCGAATATAATGTCGAGATTCGACATCTGGCCGTTTTCAAGGGCTTTTTTAAGGCTCGCATCGGCGATGAGACCGACTTTCTGGGAGAGATCGTGGTCTGATGATCCTCTCGCCTTTATAACAACTGCCCCGATTATGAGGATCAGGGCAATGAGGGCCGCGACGCCTACCCGAGTCTTCAAAAAATTGAGTATCACGCCTTCAGTATATCATCGTCTCTTCGCCATCGTGATATCATGAGGCCATGAGATCGAGATTCATCGCTTTTATCTTCGTTCTATCGATGGCCCTCCCCCTTCCTACGTTCGCCGCGACGGGTTTATCCTTCGGCGGGCGCGTGCTCTATGAATACACCTGTAACACCGGTCTCCTTGTCTATATAAAATCCTCGTCGCCTCCTTATGCGGTGTTACCTGTCATGTGGCTCTGGGGCGAGCTTCCGTTCTCTAAATACATCCCTCCGCATCCGGGCCAACAACTCCTCGGAGTCATGGCTCCTGCCGTAGTGCCTTGTTTTCTGGGCTATGTTCCGCTCGGCGTCGGATTCCCTATCCTTTTCCACGGATCGAGCATATAGCTCTTGTCTCGCGCGGATCAAGCGATCAACGCGCGAGCTCGATCCACGTCTCGAGCGCGACGTCTTCCGCGCGGGCATTCTCGTCGAGGCCGAGCTCGGCGAATTTTTTCGTGACGTCTTCTTTGCTCATGACCGTCCCGAGATTTTTCGAAAGCTTCTTTCGCTTCTGAGCGAAGCCCGATTTTACGATCTCGAAGAATCGCACCTCGCTCGCGCGGTCCGCGAACGGATCGCGGATATTAAAGAGTCTTATGACCGCTGAATCGACATTCGGTATCGGGAAGAAATTTCCGCGCGACACGCTCATCGCTATTTCCGCGTCCGCATATGTTTTGACGGATATAGAGAGGATGCTCTCTTTGCCGTCGCGCGCGATGATTCTCGTGGCAACTTCTTTCTGGACCATGAGGACCATAAGGGACGGCTTATTCGTCGCCGAAAGAAAATCGCGGATGATGCCGCCGGTGACGTAGTACGGGATGTTGGCGATTACTTTGTATGAGCCGGCCGCGATCGTCTCTATATCCATTTCCATCACATCGCCGTGAATGAGGTCGAGCCTTCCTTCCGCGATCTCTTTTTTGAATGTCTCGGCGAGGATGGGAATGAGCCGGTCGTCTTTTTCGATCGCCTTTACGTGCGCGCCGGCATCGAGGAGCGCTTTCGTGAGAATGCCTTTGCCCGGGCCGATTTCGATCACCTTTTCACCGGCGGCAATATCACCTGCCATTGCGATGGCACCGACGACGCGCGGCGATATGAGGAAATTCTGCCCGAGAGATTTTTTAGCGAATATCATGTGTTGTGCGCGCCTGCGCGTGTCTCTATATATCGAAATATATCACCTTGCCGCCCGTCGTCGCGCGCTCTTCTTGGTCCAAATATTTCTCCGGCACATCGAATATGAATTCGGACGGCACCGTGACCTGCCGCGATCCATATATGGTGCGCATCGACGCATGCGACAAAAAGAGCTTCTTCTTAGCCCTCGTTACGGCTACATAGAAGAGGCGGCGCTCCTCTTCCTCGTCGCGTTTGTCGCGCTTCGACTCCATAGCCCGATGCGGGAAGAGATCCTGTTCGAGGCCGGTGATGAATACGTATTCGAATTCGAGGCCCTTCGACGCGTGTATGGTCATGAGCCGTACGGCCGGCTTATTCTCCTCCATCTCATCCTGATCGGTCACGAGCGATGCGTCTTCAAGGAGCTTCGCTATGCCCTCGCCCGGCATCATGAAATCGTATTTGGTCGCGAGGGTCGCGAGCTCGCGCATATTCTCGAGCCGCTCGAGGTCCTCGTCCGTTCCGTTGCGCAGAGAATCCTCGAGACCGCTTCTATTCATGACGAATTTCACGAGCTCGGACGCCTTATCGCTCATCGAGCGCTTGGCGATATCGTCGAGGATGATATTGAAATTTTTCCACTTCTCCGCGTGGGATGCGGAGAGAGCGTCGATCATGCCCGAGAATATTTTGGCGATGGTGACTTTGCCTATGCCTCGCGCAGGGACGTTTATCACGCGCTGAAGATCGGTGAGCGAATCTCGATTGAGCGCGACGCGGATGTATGACAGGACGTCTTTAACTTCTTTTCGCTCGAAGAATTTAACGCCGAGGACCTGATAGTTCACGCCGCGACTGAGCATGGCCTCTTCGAGCGCGCGCGACTGGAAGTTCGCGCGATAAAGGACTGCGATCTGGCTCGGGTCGGTTCCCTTTCCTATGAGGTCGGCGGATCGTTCGGATATGAATCGCGCCTCGTCATTCTCGTCGAATGCCTGATAGAGCGTGATCGTATCGCCTGTGCCTTGTTTGGTGAAGAGATTCTTCTCGAAGCGGTTCTTATTCTTCTTGATGATATGATTCGCGACCTCGAGGATGGTCTGCGTCGAGCGGTAGTTCTCTTCGAGCGTCACCATTTGCGCGCCCGGATAGTCGCGCTCGAACGAGAGTATGTTCTTGATGTCCGCGCCGCGCCAGGAATATATATTCTGATCGACGTCGCCCACGACGCAGATGTTCTTCCGCTCTCCGGCGATGAGCTTCGCGATCTTGTACTGGACCTTGTTCGTGTCCTGGTACTCGTCTATATGTACGTAATGCCAGATATTCGTGTAATGAGAGCGGATCTCAGGATGCTTTTCGAGGAGCTCGGCCGACTTCAGGAGAAGATCGTCGAAATCGAGGGCTTTTTCCTTGCGGAGCGCCGCATCGTATTTCTGCCAGACGTTATGGACGATCTCGCGCATATAGTCGTTGCCCACGGTCTCATAGAACTGGGAGATGTTCACCGCATTTCCCTTCTCTTTCGATATGATCGACAAGATGACGTTCGGTTCGTATTGTTTCGGGTCGAGGCCGAGCTCCACGAGGGCCTCTTTGACCGCTCTTCGCGAATCTGATCGGTCGAATATGCTGAAATGACGGGTGAGACCGATCCTTTGCGCGTTTTCTTTGATGATATGGACGCCGAGAGAGTGAAATGTCGATACAAACGGCCTCTCGTCGAACGAGATCGGCAGATTGAGGTCGCTTTCGGCGATGAGCTTGTGAACGCGCTCCTTCATTTCTTTAGCCGCCTTGTTGGTGAAGGTGATGGCGAGGATATTGGCCGGCTTAACCCCCGACTTTATGAGGTGGAGGATGCGATGGGTGATGGTCTTGGTCTTTCCCGCCCCTGCTCCAGCCAAAATAAGGACCGGTCCTTCGGTCTTGAGCACGGCTTCCTGCTGGCGGTCGTTGAGGCCTTGGAGATGATTCACTTTTCAATTCTACCATGGCCTATTGATAGTAAATATATGGCCTTATTGAGCCATATATTATGTTTTGGGATAAGGAGGGGATTCTCGGTGGACAACCTTCGTTGACTTAACCCTGCCGGCGGGTATAGTTATAGGGCACTGAAATTCTGATTCCCAGAAATATGGCTCAATAGAGCCATATAATGACAGAAACGCAGCGATTCCCGGATAAAGCAAGCACTATTTCTACGTCTCCTCTAGCGCCTTCGACCCGCACGTCTCGTTTCGGTGGTCAAAAAGGTAAAATATGGCTTAAAATCGGGCTTTACTCAGTAAAGTTCGCTTTCGTTTTTGGCGCTATAATGACGCCGTTCACCACCTATGCCGGCGTCTTTTCTATAATCACCGACTTTTTCTCTAATAAGCAGGCCGACGCGGGGGTCACTGCCCGCTCGTCGGAGGTCCTCGGCGTTCTCCAGGCTAATGTCGGTCCGGCGGGCGTCGCAGGCGTCGCTGCTGCCGATGTCGCCATGGTGGACAACAGCGCTTTGGTTCAGGAAACGGGCATATACGGCACCCAGCTCGATATTCCTGAGCAGCGATCGACCCAAATCAGCCTCTACGTAGTACATGCGGGCGATACTCTCTCTCAGATCGCCAAAATGTACGGCGTTTCCGCGAATACCATCATCTGGGCCAATAATATCCGCGGCGCCATCCATGAAGGCGACGAGCTCGTCATCCTCCCTATCAACGGAGTGAGCCACAAGGTCGTCAAAGGCGACACCCTCAAATCGATCGCCGCTAAATATCGGGCCGATGTGGACGATATCTTGGCCTATAACGATATGGCTCCGGACGAAGCTCTTGCTATAGGCTCGACCATCATCATTCCCGACGGCGAAGCGAGCGTGCCGGCATCTTCTTCCGTCCCGGGCGCGGCTGTTAACCCTACGGAGGCTCTCCGCGGCACCGGCGGTCCTTACTATAAGGATTACTATCAACGCCCTATCGACGGAGGCAGAAAGTCGCAGGGTCTTCATGGCTATAACGCCGTCGACCTTGCCGCTCCTACCGGAACTCCTATACATGCGGCCGCCTCCGGCGTCGTCATCGTCGCTCGATCCGGCGGATATAACGGCGGCTATGGTTCCTATGTCGTCATCTCCCATCCTAACGGCACTCAGACGCTCTATGGTCATATGAGCAAGGTTATCGCCGTACAGGGCCAAAGCGTGGATAAGGGCGATACGATCGGTCTCATCGGCAGCACCGGCAAATCCACGGGCCCTCACGTTCATTTCGAGATCCGCGGCGCCGCGAATCCCTTCTAATATTCGGCGAGCCTCCTCTGTCGGTACTGAAGCGCCTCTAGCACATGGGGCGCTTCTATGTTTTCTGCCGATGCGAGATCGGCTATAGTCCGCGCCAGTTTGACCGTCCGATGGTATCCGCGTGCCGACATATCGTATACGAGGGCCGCTTCGTTCAGAATGGTCGTCGCTTCGCTGGAGATCGCCGCGAGCTTCGGCAGGTCTCGGGCGGATATGGAGCCATTCGACGATATCTTTCCGTCGCTCTCCTTGAATCGCTCCATCTGGGCTTTTCGCGCTATGTCTACGGCAGACTTTGCCTTTTCGGTCTCTACCGAACCATTCCGAGCCCGCATGAGCTTTTCATGCTCTACCTGCGAGACCTCGATCCACATATCGATCCTATCGATGATGGGACCGGATATCCTCTTCTCATAGCTTTTTATTATCGCCGGCGAACAGCGGCATTCTTTTCCGTGGATGCCTTTATTCCCGCACGGGCATGGATTCAGGGCGGCGACAAGGATGAAATCCGCCGGGAATCGGGCGCTTCCTCTTGTCCGCGATACCGATATGACGCGGTCTTCGAGAGGCTGTCGCAGAGCCTCTATGGCCCGCTTCTCGAATTCGGGGAATTCATCGAGGAACAATATGCCTCGATGCGCAAGCGTGATCTCTCCCGGCCTCGGCACAGAGCCGCCGCCGATGAATGCGGTATATGAGATCGTGTGATGCGGAGCCCGCACGGGCGGATTTGTGAGGAATGGTCCATCGAGAGCTCCCGCTATGGAATGTATCTCGGTCGCTTCGAGCATGTCTTCGAACGAAGGCTCGGGCATTATGGAAAGGAGCGCCCGCGCGAGCATGGTCTTTCCCGTGCCTGGCGGCCCGAAGAGGCCGATATTATGACGGCCTGCCGCCGCGATGACGAGGCCCCGTTTGGCGCTCTCTTGTCCGGCGATATCGTCGAGGTCGATGCCTGTCACTATTTTCGAGAGCTTTGTATGATCGGTATGAGGCGTCTTTGCGATCGGGCTTTGACCGGCGAGATGCCCGATGAGCTCTGAGAGCGTGCTCAGGCCGTATACGTTCAATCCGTCGATGAGCGCCGCCTCTCTTTCATTTTCTTTTGGCACATATATCTCTCTGAATCCACGTTCCTGCGCCATGCGGGCATAGGCGAGGACGCCGTCGACCGACCGCACCGCTCCATCGAGCGATAATTCTCCGACGAATAATCGGTTCGCGGCTTCGAATTCGGTCTCCCCTGCGGCGAGAAGGTATCCGAGCGCTATGGGAAGGTCGAATGCCGAACCCTCCTTTCGAATATCCGAGGGCGCAAGCGATACGACGATCTTGGCATTCGTCTGTTTGGGCGATTTGAATCCGGAATTCTTTATGGCTGCGCTTACCCGGTCCCGCGCTTCCTCCACAGCCTTATTCGGAAGGCCGACGATAGAGAATGAATGTAGGCCGCGGGATATATCGGTCTCGACCGATATGAGATGCGCGGAGAGCATATGGTTCTGGGCGGTGGATATCTTTGAGAATCTCATGCGATCACTCTATCGCCTGACGATGAAGCCAAGATGAAGAAAACCGGACAAGATGTCCGGTTCCCTGTGAGTCATTCTCTTAATTCTCCTTTCTGTGATGCCTGAGGCACGTTCGGGCCGAAGGATTGGCTTCGAGCCGCTCTTTCTCTATGGGTTCGTTGTCCGTCTCGCAGAGGCCGTAGCTTCCCTTCCTGATCTTATCGAGGGCGAGCTTCACATCGTTGTACTGGATCTCGAGAGGCTTAAGTATGGCCGTATTCAATTCGTAATTCTCGATATTGTCGGCCGTGTCGGCAAGGTCTGATGCCTCGACATCGACGTCGGTCGCGCCCGGCTCCCAGTCTTTGGCGTTGGCGGCGTTCTTGTGTCCCACGCTCTTGAGCTCCGCTTCGAGGGTGGCGAGCTCCTTTTCCAGCTTCTTCTTGAAATACGCGGTATCTATGGAATTTTGCTTATTCATGTCTGTTATTTATTCCCCACATCATATCCTACCTGAGGCTACTGTATAGTACGCACCTGAAGTATCCGATCGAGGAGATATTTGAGCGAATTCTCGGTCGTCGCTACGACGATCGTGTCTTTGTCGGCGAATGCGTATGCGAGGACCAGACGTCCCGTCGCGTCCTTGAGCGTTCTCACGTCTATATTCGATACGACGGCGTCTTCGAACGACGCGGCGAGCGAATTCGCATTCATTTCAGGATACGTCACGCGTATAAGGGGTATGAGATCTTCGCCCAGAGACTTTTCCCAGTCGAGCATGCCTGAGAACGCGTTCTGGAAGAAGCTGTTCTTGAGGATCATGAACGCCGCCTGCTTATCATATGAATAGAGGCCGAACATGTAATTGTCGGCGAGGGACCGAACGAGTCTCGAGGGTATATGGGTCGAATTGAGCACGTTCGCGATCGACTCAGGCGCCCCGGCTGTGGCGGCAGGTACAGGGATAAGAGCGAATACATTGCCTACGCCCGGATTCGCCGCGCCGAGCTTCGCAGCTATGAGCTCCATTGGATCCTTGTCGGTATCGTTCGGATCGAGAACGACGATAGACGCTTGGGAATAGGGAATGATGGGCGTATAGGATATCGCCGGCGTCGAGACGACGGGATTTTTCGTGCCGCCGCTCATCGAGAACCAGATATACCAGCCGCCGCCGAGAAAAAGGATGAGAATGGCGACGATACCGATGAAGAGCCCGACGGGCACGCGCCTTTCCTCGACATATTCTATGGGCTTGGCGTCGCGTCTATTCTGCTCTGCTACGGCTATGCCTATCTTCGATACGCCGCCGTAGCGCACTGCCTCTTCTGCGTCCGATTTGAATGTGCGTATCGGCTTTATCGACGGGTCGTTCTTGGGCTGGTTCTCGGGGGCTCGCGGCGCGGGAGACTCCATTCGATTCACAGGGGGAACCGCTTGTCGGATCGGCCGAGGATCTTCCACGGCGGCCGGCTTCGGCACGGGAGGAGTTGTAACGGGAGCAGGAGCGATCGGTTCGGGAGCGACGGGCTCGCGAGATTCGGCATCGAGAGCCGTATCGGGCATTGTTGGGGCATCCGAAGAGAGCTCCGGCTTGGAGAATTCGTTATCAAGGGCCTGGCTCGTACCGACGATGTCTATGCCCTCGTCGGCGAGATCCTTATTTTTAGAGTCCGGATTGATGTTCTCGGGTTCCATGTGGATATTATACGTCACAAAGGCGCTATCATTACAGGGAACCCCGCATCTCAATCCTTGACTCTCCCGTTCTTCATGAATATCGCGAAGTTTCCCCTACCCCTCCTCAATCTGGTCCTCGGCATCGGCGAAGGCGTTATTATCATCCTCGTCATCATCGCCCTTCCCTCAGTTTGGGACGGGGCGAGCGAAGCCAGTCTCGTCGTCTTCGCCAAGGCCTGGTTCCTTCTGAGAGCCTTCATTCTTCTGGCTCTCATTCCGGCAGTATCGAATAACGTCCACAAACTCAGCTTCCATGAATCGCCCGTGTCGACGCGGAATCGCGCAATCGAGGTCATGGGAGGCATCCTGACCGTGGTCATCGCTTCCGCCGCCTTCATCCATTCGGTATGATGAAGGTAACGATAGACAAAAGCGGCGCAGTAGCGCCGCTTTTTACTTTCTATGAAGTATTATTGGATCTTGCGTATGACCTTCCTCATACTGCCCTGCTTCGCCTCTCCGCCGCGGCTCTCCGTATTGTTCCTGCCGCCCGAGCGTCGAGAGCCGTGGCCGTATGAGCCGAGCACGTAGCGGCTCGGATTCTCATCGAGGTCGATGAAATCGTCCGCGACTTCCTTGAGCTTGCCCGACGCCGACTTGCCGAAGGTGACGACTTCCACTTGGCAGCCGTTCATCTTGAGATATTCGACGAGGGGCACGAAATCGCCGTCGCCCGATGCGAGTACGACTACGTCGAGCTTGGCCGAGAGTTTCACCGCGTCGATGGCGAGACCGACGTCCCAGTCCGCTTTTTTAGAGCCGGACGAGAAGATCTGGAGGTCCTTGGTCTTGGTTTCGATGCCTATCTTGTTAAGAGCGTCGAAGAAGCCCGATTCCTCGCCTGATTCCGTCGTTATGACATATGCGATGGCGCGGACGAGCTGGCGCTCCCCGACCGCGTCTTTGAGGACGTTATCGAAGTTGACGCGGCCGTGATGGAGGTTCTTGGCGCTGTGGTAGAGATTCTGCGCATCGATGAAAACGCCGACGCGCTGCTCTTTATGTTTGATGATTGCCATAAAAAATTGGCTAAATATATAAAAAACCGGCTAATACCATGCTTAAACGACGCTTCCGCCCGAGAAGGCGGAAGTGATCGCATTATTTCTTGAGCTCAAGCTTCTTCGAGATCGCCGCGTACCTCTTCGGATGCTTCTTCTGGAGGTATTTAATATGGGTCTGGCGATTCGCGACCATGGCGAGGAGTCCCCTGCGGGAATGCCTGTCCTTGTCGTGCTTCTTGAGATGTCGCGCCAATTCCTCGATTTTCGAGGTGAGGAGCGATATCTGAACCTCAGGAGAGCCGGTGTCCGTGTCGTGGACGGCGGCGCTCTTGATCACTTTAGTCTTCTTGGTCGTTGAAAGCATGGTTCTGAAAGGATAGCACATATATATTGAAATTGCAAGCGTTTTCTGGCTTTTCGAGGTCTGTATTGATAGAATGACGACAGACCGCTGGATAACAAAGGAGCTCCGCCAAGGGACTCAAGCGAGTAATACGCGGACAATCAACCTGAGGGTTGAGAGGCCGTTACAGGCCTTAAAACCTCTATATATCCCTATCCGCATGGATAGAGGTAAAAAGCTCGGCCCTGCGCGCCAGTACCTTCAGAGAGTTCGCGACCTAGCAGCTTGTTGGCGAGGCAATGGCTCACCAAGGCAAAGACGGGTAGCCGCGCATGAGACGACGGCCGGCCGCTTGCCCGGGCGTTTCGGCGCCTAGGAGATCCTCTGGGAGCGTCGCGATCTGCCGTTTTACGGAAAGATACTTCGCTCCCGTTCCTTCGGACTAGATCGATCCTCGATACATGGGCGGCCGATTAGATACCGGTCCGTCAGGCGCTTCGGCGCAAAGCCCTGTCGATATACATCGAAGTGCGCGGTCAGTCGCGCATTGCCCCTTCCGTCGCTTGTCGACGGAAGGGGCTCTTTCTTTGCTATAATATTGTGCGACATGGCATCTCTCAAAGAATTAAAGAGCCAGTTTCTCGAATATACGGAGATCGAGAAGGGTCGTAGCCTCAATACGGTCAGTAATTATGATCGGTATCTCACGCGGTATCTCACGTTTTTGAAAAAAGACTCCCCTTCCGACATCACGGATACGTCGGTCCGCGAATTCAGGCTCTGGCTCAATCGCCAGTCGACGGGAAATAATAAAAAGACGGGCGAGACCCTGAAAAAGAAGACGCAGAACTATTATCTCATCGCCCTGCGCGCGTTTTTGAAATACCTAGCGCGCCAGGGCGTGAAATCGCTCGCGCCGGAGCGCATCGAGCTCGCCAAGGTCGGCGACCGCCACATTGAATTCATGACGAACGACGAATTACACCGCCTCCTCAAGGCGCCGTCGATCGTCGGAGAGAAGGAGAACAATCTTCGCGCTAAAAAGTCAGAAAAAGATGAACGGGCAGCAGGCATTCGCACGCTTCGCGACAGCGCCATCCTTCAACTGCTCTTCTCCACCGGTCTTCGCGTCTCCGAGCTCTGCTCCCTGTCGCGCGATATCGACCTCTCCGCCGAAGAATTGTCTATTCGCGGCAAGGGCGACAAGGTCCGCGTCGTATTTATTTCAGACGAGGCAAAATCGACGTTAAAGAAATATCTCGACAAGCGCGACGATATGGATGACGCTCTTTTCGTCAAAGTGGGCGCCGAAAAGCGCTCGAAGGGCCACGGCGAAAAGGACTCGGCGTCCCTCACGACCCGCTCCGTAGAACGGATCGTCAAGCAATATGCGGCCAAAGCCGGCATCATGACCAAGCGCGTCACGCCCCACGTCATCCGTCATTCATTCGCCACCGATCTCCTGTCGAACGGCGCCGACCTCCGTTCCGTGCAGGCTCTCTTGGGCCACGCCAATATCGGTACGACTCAGATATATACGCATGTGACCGATAAGCACCTCCGCAATATTCATAAGCAGTTTCATAATAAGAAGCAGGGATAAATTTTCTTTGACTTCATCGTTTCTTTAGAAATATTTGACCGCCCGCCCGTTACGATTCTGTCAGAATGATCTCTGACGTATTCCCTCATCTCCTTCACGCCACATCTATGGTGCGCGTTTCCGGATCGGGGGCTTGGAGCGAGCTCGATAGCCGCGCTCTGACCCTCTGCCGTTCGAATCCCATCGCTCCGATCGAACCCGAAGCGATTCACGTATCATTGTCCCAAGATATCTATCACCGGCAGGCGCTCCACATGCTCGGTTTCGCATGCCTTAAACATCGGGCGATCCTCGGCGTGCGGCGCATGCATTTCTCGAACGGCATGTCTTCGGCCATTGTCGAAATAGCGGACCGACAGGGCACGTTCGACGCGCTCTTCGTGGTCCGGAGGCGCGGAGTGCTCTTTATATTGCCGCCGCCATCGTGCCCGTCGTGATTATCGCGGTGCGTAAGAGCTCTGTCGGACATGCGATTCTGATCGCGCTCTCAAGCGCCTCTTCGGAGGCGCTTTTTGCTATAGTAGTCGTATGAAAATCATCTCGTGGAACGTGAATGGCATCCGCGCCAATATCAAAAAAGGCGGATTCGAGTGGATGCTCGGCCAGAATGCGGATATATTCTGTTTTCAAGAGACCAAGGCGCATCCAGAGCAGCTTTCTCCAGAGACCGTCACGCCGCACGGCTATGTCTCCTATTTCGACCATTCGAAGGGCCGCAAGGGCTATAGCGGCGTCGCTATATACGTGAAATCGACGATTTCGGTAGAGAAAGCCGAATATGGCTTCGGTATACAGGAATTGGACCAAGAAGGCCGTCAAATGACCTTGTTTTTCAAGGCTGATAAGGCAAAAGGCTCCCGAAAATGGGCCTTTATTAACACATATTTCCCCAACGGAGGCGGCGGTCCGGAAAGATTGGCCTATAAATTGCGATATTACGACGCTTTTTTGGCATATATAGAAAAGATCCGAAAGGCCGGCTATTCCGTCATATTCACGGGCGACGTGAATACGGCTCATACCGAAATCGATCTAGCGCGCCCGAAAGAGAACGTCGAGAATACCGGATTTCTTCCTATCGAGCGGGCGTGGATAGATAAAGTGATCGCCGCTAGGTATGTCGATATATTCCGTGCCGCGCATCCGGGCAAAACGGGCGCATACACCTATTGGGATATGAAGACGTTCGCGCGCGAGAGGAATGTCGGCTGGCGCATCGATTATTTTTTCGTGAGCGAGGATCTTGTCGAGAGCGTGAAGAAGGCCGATATACTCTCTGACGTTCTCGGTTCCGATCACTGCCCGATATTTCTTAACGTGGCTCTGTAAGGCCGCCTAGGGATGTCTTTTATAAGGGACAGGTTATCCCCATATATTGTCCTTTACATGTCCTTGACGCTTGATAGAATATTCTCAGAGCGGATCTTTCAAATAGGTTAGTCGATCGTTAAGGTTTTGGTTTCGGGATCGCAGGATCCCCTATCTCGAACGTCGAGCATCGTTTGCTCCGTTCACTAATCTAAAAAGATCTCTCAGACGAGCACAGTCGGTGTCGACGTTCAAAAGGCGACATCTACAATTTATGCGCGCTTACCTTGCGTCGCATACCCCTGTGTTCATCAAGCGACCTTTTTAGGAACCGCTTGGGCGAATTATCGCGCAGGCGGTTTTTTGTTTGTGGAAACGCGCGTATGCACAAAAAATCGAGGCGTTGCCATGATTAATTGTATGTGGCTCTATAGGGCCTTATTTTACGCCGTGTTTGCCGCGAATCTTGGCGATTTCGTCTTCTTCCGCACGCGCTTTTCTATCCTTCCCCATCGCGGCGAGCTTCGCGAGGTCTGTATCAGGGACTTTGGTGAGATCCGTTGCTCTCTTTTCCAGATATTCCGTCGTATTTAGTTTCGCATCATCGAGCACTTCTTCCAGGAGCGCATTCAGTATGAGGCCGATCTTCGGGCCTGGCGGCATGCCGGTCATATCCATGAGCCTCTTGCCGTCGATTTTGAGCATAGCGACGGATATAGGGTCGCGGAGAGCCTCTTCTATGAGCGCTTTGTATTTGCGAAGACGATACGGATTCTCTTTAGGCCTCCCGGAACCGATTCGATCGCATATGCGTACATCCATAAGGTCCCAGATATGCTCTTTGCCTACATTCACGATCATACGGCGTACCGCCGATATGGTTATTTGCTCGGTATCGGAGAAAAACATGTGCCAGCGGACCAGTTTCACGACATCGTCAATGATTTGCTTAGAAAAATTCAAGTTTCGCAGGATTTTCTCCGTCATGCGCGCGCCCACGACTTCATGGCCGTAGAAGGTGAATTGATTGGTTTCACGTGAAAACCTGCGGGTCGCTGGCTTGCCGATATCGTGAAACAGGGCCGCAAGCCTTATTTCAAGCCCCGATTCCTTGTCGGCAGCATGCTGTATCGTGTGGAGTAGATGATTCCAAACGTCATAGATATGAATGCCTCGCTGTTCCACGCCGAACGATTCTTCGAATTCCTTGGCTATAAACGGCAGGATGCCGAGGTCGCGGCACCATTCGAGGGCTTTTTTAGGGGCGTCTGACATAACTATTCGCACGAATTCATCGCGAATACGCTCTTTTGCGATATGGCTCAAGAGATTCGAATGGGCTTTGAGGGCTTCAAGGGTCTCTGGCTCGATATCAAAACCCAATTCCGCGGCTATCCTTATAGCTCGCATGATACGAAGAGCGTCTTCCCTAAAGCGCTCGCTCGGATTACCGACGGTCCTAACGATGCCTTTTTTAAGGTCTTTCTGGCCATCGAATAGGTCTATGAGGTTTCCCGTGAAACTATCGCTCTTCCCTTTCCTCTTGATCTCAAGGGCAAGCGAATTGATGGTAAAGTCCCGGCGTCCCAGATCATCCTCTATTTTAGGGCTAAAGGTCACTCTATCCGGCCTGCGACGATCGGAATAGCCGAATTCAAGCCGGAATGGCGTCACTTCCACTACCTCCAGGCGTTTATCGGCCGCATCATCGTTCACGATGCCCACGGTGCCGAAATCATTCTCATAGAAGGTGTGCGGAAACGCCGCGATTATCTTTTCGGGGATCGCATCGGTCGTTACATCCCAATCTTTCGGCTCGCGACCAAGGATGATATCGCGAACGCAACCGCCGACGAGATACGCTTTAAACCCTTGTTTTTCAAGGGTTTCTGCGACATGAGAGACTTCTCGCGGGATCTTATACTCAGGATTCTTGTCGGCCATTTAATGCCCAGTTTACTATATTTTTTTGATTTCCGCGCCATTTCACGTATGATGAACGCATTGCTCCCGTGGTGAAATGGATATCATACCGGTCTTCGGAACCGTTGTTGGGGGTTCGAATCCCTCCGGGAGCACAAAGGGTTTGAAATCGCCGCTGCATAGTGTATATTGATTCCACCGCGGGTATCGTTTAGTGGTAGGACACGTCCTTGCCAAGGATGAGGTGAGAGTTCGATTCTCTCTACCCGCACATATGAACAAAAAGCGCCTTCGGGCGCTTTTTGTTTTGTCCTTTATGGTTTTTGAAACAAAACAATATTCCCTGTCGTACCAGCGATTTGTTAAAAGAGCTCTTAACAGAGGCTTTTTGTGGAAAAGTGTGGATAACCTTGTGGATTATGTTTAAAAGACACGCCTAAAATAGGGCTTAAAATGGTTGTCCTTTGTCCTTATAAACGCTCAACAGAGCCGTAGATCTCTAAATTTTTCGTTATACCCAGAGATTACCCCTTTATGTTTCATATGTAACATGTCTATCTCATGTTTCATGTGAAATCAGATCTAATTCATTAAAAATTCATGTCCCTTTGGCATGATTTTCATGTGAAAACCTTTACATCGAAGAGCCAGAGGACGGGTGAGATCGGAGAAACGATTGTTTGCCGGCATCTGATCCGACAAGGTTTCGCGATTATAGAAAGGAATTTCACCCGAAAATGGGGAGAGATCGATATCGTGGCTCAAAAGGGAATAATCTTTCACTTTATCGAAGTTAAGGCCGTTACACGTGAAAATGACCAGTTACAGAGTGGATATGGGCGATGGAATGAATGGCGACCTGAAGACCAGGTTCATGGTTTAAAACAACGACGTCTCATACGTATCATAGAAACCTATATGGCGGGTGGGGAAGTGGACGAATGGCAATTCGACGTTGCGTGCGTATATATAGACTTCGAAGGAAAAAAGGCTCGGATACGGCTATTACCGAACATCATCTTGGTCTGATCTAGAAATTCCCTCAAAACTTAGCCTTTTTAAACGTTTGTGTTAGTATGTTTTGGTCAAAGGCGGTGTAAAAAGACAACGGGGCGTGGTGTAACGGCTAACATGCTTGACTTGGGATCAAGTGACTCTGGGTTCGAATCCCAGCGCCCCGACCAGAATTAGGCTTATAAGCCAGGAAAGGTGCCAAAGAAATTCACAAAGACTATAGAAGACTTTATCTGCGAACATTGCGGCAGGGAAGTGTCCGGCAACGGCTATACCAATCATTGTCCGAAGTGTCTGTGGTCCAAACATGTCGATAAGAATCCGGGAGACCGGCTTGAGGCCTGTGGCGGCATGATGGAGCCTATAAAAGTGGAGATAGAGAAGAATGAGCATATGATCACGCAAAGATGCGTCGTATGCGGCTTCGAGCGTAGAAATAGGTTCCAAAAAGGCGACGATTTCGACGCGCTCATCGATCTCTCGAAGAAGCTTTTTGCCAAGATTGACAGAGATTAGACCCTGTGACGTTTTTGAAAACTTAGAGGCTTTCGAGCGTATGAATATATGTGAAGGTGGGGGACGCCCTATTTTCGAAGGTTTAATCTAAAATACAATGATTCGACTCAACGACGGAGGCAATCCAAACAACCCTAACGACAAGAAGAAGCCTCAGCAACCACAGCCACAGCAGTAATTTCTTGAGAACAGCGCCCGTACGGGCGCTGTTTTGCGTTCTCTTGCCGCCGATTAGAAAAGGAAAGTGATATGTGCTAGATTGAGTGTCATTGCGGGCGTAATTTAGTGGTAGAATGACTGCCTTCCAAGCAGTAAGTCCGGGTTCGATTCCCGGCGCCCGCACAAAAACAAAAACCGCCCGACTGAATGAACAGGGGCGGTTTTTGCAAACAAGCTCTAGAGGCTTATTTGACTGCGTCCTTCAAAGCCTTCGCTGCGCGGAACTTTGGAACTTTCATTGCAGGGACCGAGATCGTCTCGCCGGTGCGAGGATTTCGAGCCTGGCGAGCCTTACGGGTCTTCACCGAGAAGATGCCGAGGCCTGCGATCGATACTTCGTCGCCCTTCTTGAGGCCCGAGACGATAGAATCGAAAACCTTGTCGACAACCTGCTCTGCCTGAACCTTCGTGGTGTTGAGCACTCCGTGGACTGCTTCAACGATTGCTGCTTTGTTCATCTGTTATAAATAACGCTGCTAATTGACCCCTTCAGTATATATAAAGCCATTTTTCGGGGCAAGCGCCGAAAATAAGGCCTTATTGACAAGGCGTCAGCTATGAAAGGAACGCAAAAGGCCATTCATTAGAATGGCCTTGCTGAGCCGTTTATCGAGCGAATTCAACGACGCGCGATTCGCGTATGACGGTGACTTTGATCTCGCCTGGATATTTAAGGTCTTTCTCGATCTTCTCTGCGATGCCGCGGCCCATATTCTTGGCCTCGATGTCTGAAACCTCTTCCGGCTTCACGAAAACGCGTATCTCGCGACCCGCTTGGAGCGCGTAGGCCTTCTCGACGCCCTTGAATCCAGAGGCTATGGCCTCGAGGTCTTGTAATCGTTTGAGGTAATTCTCGACGGAATCGCGGCGAGCGCCCGGACGTGAGCCGGAAATAGCGTCGGCGGTCTGAACGATGACGGATTCGACGGTCTCGTACGGATATTCCTCATGGTGGGCCTGCATAGCCTTGATCACAGCCTCATCCGCGCCGAATTTCTGGAGGATCCGTCGGCCGATCTCTACATGCGTGCCCTGAACCTCATGATCCAAGGCCTTGCCGATGTCGTGAACGAGGGCTCCGGCTTTGGCTACCTGGACATTCGCGCCCAATTCCTCGGCTATCATGCCCGCGATATGGGCCATTTCGACGGAATGGGCGAGCACGTTTTGGCCGTATGAGGTGCGGAAATGGAGGCGACCGAGAATCAATATGATTCTCGGATCGAGATTCATGACGCCGACCTCGAATGCGGCCTTTTCGCCCTGTTCTTTGATGACCTTGCTTATGTCTTCTTTGGCTTTTTCGACGAGTTTCTCGATCTTTGCCGGCTGTATGCGGCCGTCGGCGATCAGAGATTCCAATGCCATACGGGCGATCTGGCGGCGTACAGGATCGAATGACGAAAGGGTAATGGTGCCCGGAGTGTCGTCGACGATGACTTCGACGCCGGTAACGCGCTCGAAGCTCTTGATATTCCTGCCTTCCTTGCCGATGATCTTTCCTTTGATCTCTTCTGAAGGGATGGTGATGTGGGTAGAGAAGACGTCGGCGGTGACGGAATTGCCGAGACGCTGTATGGCGGTCGAAAGTATGTCTTTAGCGCGCATCTCGAGCTTTTCCTGATTCGATGCCTCCAATTTATTCATGCGGATGAGGAAATCGTCGGCATATTTAGCCTCGATGTCTTTGACGAGGGCCTCGCGCGCGTCCGATTCCGAAAGACCCGCTACGCGTTCGAGGGCCACGCTTCGCTCGCCGACAAGAGCGTCGGCCTTGTCCCTCATCGCCTTTATCTCGGCGACCTTGGATTTGACGCTGTCGACCTCGGTATCGAGATCTTTCTGGCGCTTGTCGAGAGCGTCTTCGCGCTTCAAAAGGCGGTCTTCAGCGGTCTTCATCTTCTCCTCTTTTTCCTTCGCTTCCTCGCGGAGCGTCTTCAGGGTGTCGGCCGCCTCCTGTTCCGCCTTGAGGACGACTTTTTTCGCCGCCTCCTCGGCGTCCATCTCCATCTTCTTTATCTCAAGCTCCATCGACCCCTTCTTGCCGAGGGATATGATGAGGCGCAGGTAGTAGCCTAAAGCGATCCCGACGAGCCCTGCCGCGCTCGCGAGAAAGATAACTATCGTAAGTGACATTCTATTAAGAGGCCGCCGTCTTTCGAGATCTGGATGAAGGACTGGGGAGCGCGAGAGGTATCAGAGGGTAGAGCGGTGGGAAAAGGCCGTGCGGGAGGGAGTTCACAAAGAAGAGGAAAGGGGACAGCCGGAATTTAAAGTGGTAACGCTGTCATAGTACATATAAATAGTGTCATGGGCAAGCAAAGTAAAAGGGCGCGAAGCCCTTTGAGAAAACCCTTGCTCCTGGTGGTTTTCGAGGAGGGCTTCGCGCCCTTCTGTTTTACTTACGAAACTATTTTATCTACCACGCCGTATTTCTTCGCCTCGTCGGCATCCATGAAGAAGTCGCGATCCGCGTCCTTCTCGACCTGCGCGTATGCTTTTCCGGTATTGTCCGAGAGGATCTTGTTGAGCTTCTCGCGCGTCTTCAAGATATGCTTCGCGGTGATGGCGATATCCGCTGCCTGGCCCTCGACTCCGCCCAGAGGCTGATGGATCATGACCTCGGCATTCGGGAGGATGAATCGCTTTCCTTTCTTACCTGCGGAAAGTATGACTGCGCCCATCGATGCGGCGAGGCCGACGCAGACGGTCGAGACATCGTTCTTGATGTGATTCATCGTATCGATGATGGCGAGACCCGCGGTGACCGATCCGCCCGGAGAGTTCACGTAAAGCGAGATATCCTTCTTGGAATCCTCGGACTGGAGGAAGAGAAGCTGGGCGATGACGGTGTTCGCGACATGATCGTCGATCGGGCCTGAAAGGAAGATGATATTCTCTTTGAGGAGGCGTGAATATATATCGTATGCGCGCTCGCCGAGGTTCGTTTTCTCTATGACTGTTGGGATGAGGATAGACATTATTTTATTCGTTAGCGATAGCGCAACAATATACAAAAACAGAAATGAGCGCAACACAAGTTCCCAGCGCCAAGGGAAGGAGTACACTTTGCCTATTGTGAGGTTGCATCGTTTCTACGCTCGTAATGCAATCTGTTTGGATAAGGACAATACCCTTTCAGATACAGAGCTCGCACATCAATTGCGAAGGGTCTTTAGGTTGCAGACTGGGGATAAGGCCATTTTCTTTGACGGTTCGGGTCCTGAATACGTATCTGAAATAGTTTCTCTCGGTAAAGACGAGGTGGTGTTTCGCGCCCTTGAAACACGCCCTGTGCAACACGTTCCACGCCGAAACGTGGCCGTAGCTTTGGCGACCATCAAAAAAGACAATTTTGAATGGGCGGTACAGAAATGCACGGAGATCGGCGCGACTGAATTCATTCCCGTCATATCTGAACGAAGCGAGAAGAAGGGCATTAATGTAGAACGTGTCCGAAAGATTATGATCGAAGCATGCGAGCAATCGGGCAGGGGAGATATACCGACGCTTCGCGAACCGATCCTTCTCCAGGATTTTCTCGACGCCGAATCGCGGCCGATGATTGCATTCCACACGGACGGCGCGACCGCCGATATCCGTTCGATGGTCAAAGACGACATCGTCGCATGCGTGGGACCCGAGGGCGGTTGGGCGGACGCAGAGATCGAACTCTTCGAAAAGAAAGGCGCGACTCTCGCGCACCTCGATCTGCCGGTCTTGCGCGCGGAGACCGCGGCGATCGTCATCGCAACACTCTTCCTCTATCGTTCGTAATATACGTGAGCGCTCGCCGCTCTTTTATTTTTAATCTCGAACAATATATGGCAGATCCGGATAAGATCGCAGACGCGGAGAAAGAATCGCGCGACGCAGACGAAAAGGCGGTGGACGCGAAGGCCGATCTCGACGAGACGAAAGCAGAAGATGCGAAAGAGAAAGCAGATGCCTCGCGCGCCAACGCTGATGCGAAAAAAGATGAATAGAAAACCGCGCCCCGCTCGGGGCGCGGTTTCGTCTCTCTGATTATTTCTGCTTCTCCAAAAATTCGAATACCGCCTGGTTAAGAAATATCTGTTCGAAATACGTCTGTGCGCGGGCAGGATCGACGTCCTTGTGATGCTCGGTCGCATGCTTCACTTCCGCATCGACCTTTGCCTTGTCGGCGACGATCTTCTCCTCTTTTGCGACATGGGAAAGTATGAGGTCGAGCTTGACCCTCTTCAACGCATCCGGTCGCCATTCCTTCTTGAGATCCTCAGGCGTCTTCTTGAGGTGCTTAAGATAGTCATCGAACTTAAGGCCCATGCGCTCGATGTCGTGGCTCATCTGATTCGCCATGCGGCCGAGCTCGGACTCGACGAGGACTTCCGGAACGACTACCTCGAGCTCTTTGGTGAGCGCGTCGACGAGTTCGATGCGCTTTTTCTCCGATGCGCGATGCTCCTTCTCCGCCTGAAGGTTCGTCTTGAGCTTCGCTTTGAAATCGGCAACGTCTTTGAATTCACCCCACTTCTTTACCGACTCGTCAGTGATCTCGGTCGTCGAGGTCTGTTTCTTGATATCTTCGATCGCCTTGTCGAGATCGGCATCGCTCACGACGACGGCTTCGGCCTTCTTTCCATTCTCCTTCGCCGCGATCTTCGCATACGCGAACGACTTCACTTCAGGCACCACCGCAGTGACGATCGTGAATTCGAGAGGATTACCCTCGGCGATCTTGGTTATCGACACCTTCGGATAGCCGATAGCGTCGATCTTCTCGGCCTCGATGATGTGGCCATATGCATGCGATATGGCGTGCTCGGCGGCCTCCTTCAAAAGCGCTCCGTCGCCCACCTTCTCGCGGACGAGCTTTTCCGGAGCCGTTCCTTTGCGGAAGCCGGGGAGGTCGATCTCTTTCTTTATATGGGAGAGAACGTCTTTCACCGCTTCGCCGAATTCAGCCGCCGATATCTCGCTTTTTATCTCCACTTCGCTCGTAGCAGGGAGCTTTTTGACCGATGCTTTATATGAATGATGATGCGCCATATGTTTTATGTCCTCGAAGTCTATCCGCAAAGCCTATTTTTGTCTACGAAAAGCCGCTCCCTTGCGAAGAGCGGCTATCGGATGGACCGGAAGGGGATTAGAGGCCAGAGAGGTCGGGAGGCGTGTCTTTCGTTTGAAGATCGCTTTGAAGCGAGTCGAGATCGTCGGAAGAAGACACGGGAGAGACCGTAGATTCACCCTCGGTCATGGCGCTACCCGAGAGCTTGCCGCCCCAAAGATAGAGCGCGCCGATGATAACGAGAGCGACGACGACGATGATGCCTATGATAGGGCCGGTCGATTTCTTTGCCTCCATATATGTTCCTTATGATGTTAATTGACCTTTATCGATGCCTCTGCGCCTCGCATATCCGAGACGACCTTGAGGAGCGCGCTCTGCGCGTCCCCGACCGCCTTTTGAGCGTCAGCCGATGCCTCTTTCAAGGCCGTACCTGCCTCTGAAGAATTCAGATCAACCGATGCGATGGCCGCGATCTTCACGTCAGCGGCATCCATGGCGGATACGGCGATCGCGAGGTCTGCCTGCGCCGTCGCGACGTCTCCGCCTGCCGCTGAGAGCTTCGTCATGCGGGTGTCTATCTTTGATTTGATCTGGGAGAGCCTGTCTGATTCCGCCTGAAAATGAGTCGTAGCCTTACGGGATGCTTCGACGAGGCGGGCCGCCTTTATCTCGGCGGTCGTCGATGCGCGTTTCTGGGCGAGAGCCTCCTTTCGAGTCTCTATCTCCGCCTTGAGGTCGGTCCTCTGCTCCTGGACCTTTTCCTTGAATTCAACCCTCGTGGTCGAGGCCGCGGTCCGGATATCCTTTATCTCCGCTCGCGTAGTCGATCCTATGGCCCGGATGTCCTGTCGGGCATTCTCCATGATCTCTTTTATGGCTGGGCGCATGGCGGGAACAGGCCGTATCGCTTCTTGGGCATTGGTGGCCGCCGGAATGAGCCCGAGAGCCAAAGCGGCGCTAAAGATAAGAGTTTTCTTCATTGATTTTATTGTATTTGAGCGCATTTCCGTCGAAATGGCGCATCGAGACATTATACCACGGCAGAGAAAGCCTTATTTCTTAGCCTTCTTGTACATCTCCGATGCGCGTTCGAATGCGGCCTCGGCCTCTTTCCTGCCTTTGAAGCCCTGAGTCTCGACGACTTTGTTCTGAAGCTTCTTATAGGTGCCGTAGAAGTGTTCGATTTCTTTGAGTGTGTGCTTATTCACGTCGGCCAGGTCCTTTATATCGTCGAAACGCGGGTCGTCTACGGGGACAGCGATGACTTTTGCGTCCGATTCGCCGGAATCGATCATGTTCATGATAGCGACAGGGCGGACGCGCACGAGGATGCCCGGGAAGAGCGGGTAGGTCGTGAGGACTACGACATCGAGGGCGTCGCCGTCGTCCCAAAGCGTCTGCGGAACGAAGCCGTAGTCGAACGGGAAATCCTGCGCGGTATGAGCGACGCGGTCGAGGGCGATGATGCCCGTCTCCTTGTCTATCTCATACTTGTTCTTCGAGCCCTTGTTGATCTCGATGACGACATTCATCTTATTCTTCGCGCCTGCGGGGAGATCGTGGAGGAGATTCATGTATGTTTGATTACGCTAAAGCCTTTAGTGCCGATTATTCTGCCGACGCGTCGTCTGCGGTCGTTTCCGTCGTAACGACCTTCTCGCCGCCGATAGGACGAATGTCGATCTTCCAGCCGGTGAGCTTTGCGGCGAGGCGCACGTTCTGGCCGCCCTTACCGATAGCGAGGGACTGCTGATCGTCTGCGACTTCGACGGTCGCGGTCTTCGATACCTCGTCGAGATTTATAGACGAGACCTTGGCAGGAGAGAGCGAGTCTTCGATGAATTTCTTGATATCAGGAGACCATTCGATGATGTCGATCTTCTCGCCGCCCAATTCAGACGTGACGGTCGATACGCGAACGCCGCGCTGGCCGACAAGGGAGCCTATAGGATCGATATGAGAGTCGTTCGACATGACGGCGATCTTCGATCGCGAGCCTGCCTCGCGGGCTACGGCCTTTACCTCGACGGTCTTGTTCGCGATCTCGGGAGCCTCGATCTCGAAGAGCTTCTCGAGGAATTTAGGATGCGACCTCGAGAGCTTGAGGAATACGCCGCGCGGGGACTCCTCTACGCGGAAAAGGTATGCGCGGATGCGCTCGCCCTGCTTGAAGTGCTCGCTTCGGATCTGCTCCTCGAACGGGAGTATGCCCATAGCGCGGCCCATATCGATGAATATGACGCCTCGCTCGATGCGCTGGACGGTTCCGGATACGATATCGCCCTCACGCTTGCCATATTCGCCGAGGACGGAGACTTTCTCGGCCTCGCGGATCTTCTGGATGATGACCTGCTTCGCGGTCTGCGCGGCGATGCGGCCGAAATCCTCCTTAGGTTCGAGAGGGAAGAGCATCTCTTCGTCGAGAACGGCGTTCTTTTTGATGAGGCGCGCCTCGTCGATCCAGATGTGATGCTCCGGGTTATAGCGAACGCGCTCGTCGTCTGCCGCGAGTTCGGGCATCTCTTCCTCTTCAGGGATATCGATAACCTTGGTATCGTCTACGACGATCTTCACCTGAAAGAATTCCGTCGCGCCGTCATTCAAATTGAAGGTCGCTCGGACGATCTGGCCGCGCTTGCCGTATTCTTTCTTGTATGCGGTCGCGAGAGCCATCTCGATGGCCTCGATTATCTTCTCGCGGGGTATGCCGCGCTCCTCCTCGAGCTGGCCGAGGACGGAATGGATGGTTTTAAGGTCGAAAAGCATGTTTTGTGCTGGATTTCGGGCTTTTAATAAAGAAAGTCCGCCCGGCGGGCGAACTTCTGATGAATCCATCATATCACATGCATAGGACATGTCAACCGCCGTAGGTTACAATAGAGGCATGAAAGGTTTTTATCGCAGATCAGCACTTTTCCTTCTCTCTTTGTGCCTCTCCGTCCCTGCGATGGCGCATGCGGGCACGTCTCATAATATGTCGGGCTATGCATGGTCTTCGACTATCGGTTGGATCAGTTTCAACTGCACGAACGACAGCAGCTGCGCGACTGCCGACTACGGTGTCAATAAGGACGCCGACGGCACGCTTCACGGCTACGCATGGGCATCGACCATAGGCTGGATCCAGTTCAGCGGTCTTTCGGGCTTCCCGTCTGGTCCCGGCACGACGGCCCAGAACGCTCAGGTGATAGGCTCGAATGTCGTCGGTTGGGCCCAAGCCATAGCCGCGAACGGCAACGGCTGGGACGGCTGGATCGCCCTCTCGGGCACGAGCTACGGCGTGACGCTCTCGGGCACGGCGTTCACCGGTTATGCATGGGGAGGGGATACGGTGGGCTGGGTCAGCTGGAATTGCCTCTCTGATAGCTCGTGCGGAACGGCAAACTACAACGTCAATATATCAGGCGATGCAGCCCTCGATATAACGAGCGGCGGTTCGACCATCGTCGGATCGAGCTCCGTTCCGTATGGAACGATACCGACGTTCGTTTGGACGCTCACATCGCTTCCTGTCGGCACGACGTGTTCGGTATCGAAGACTTCGGTAGGGGGCACTGCGTTCACGACTATAAACGGAATCACGACGTCGGGATCGACGTCGGGCGATCCTCTGACCGACGGCCCTTATACCTTCCAGATCCAGTGCGCGAACGGCGGCTCGACTCTCGTTACGAAGACGGCGAGCTTCACGGTCGCGGCGCAGCCGCCGGGCTTCGATCTGGGGCCGTCTGAGACCGCCTTTATACAATTCCTTAACGCGGGAGAGGCCACTTCCCAGCAGAAGAGCATATTCGTGAGCGCATTCGGCGGTTTCTCGAATCCCGTCACTATATCGATCACCGGCTTTCCGACCGCTCCGGCGTCGACGACGTTCTCATATTCGCTCGGCGGCAGCGCGTTCTCGGCGAATCCGTCGGCTGTTGTCATATCGAGCCCGTATGCATCGGGTACGACGCTCAAGATCAAGGTGACGAGGGTCTCCGGCGCGCCCGCATTCACCGGCAATTTCACCGTGACGCTCACCGGTACGGCATCGGGCGCTTCGGCCGACACCAAAGACATCGTTCTCACTCCGACGACGTTCGTCCCGGCATTCCAGGAGTTCTGATCTCCCGCGAATAAATCTTCTATGAATAAAACAACAAAAATCCTTATTGCCTTCATCGCTCTCGTCGCCCTCGCGGGTCTTGTCGTCCTGTGGCAGTGGCGGGATAATGGGACGATAGGGGACACGCCGGAATCCCGAGCGCAGGTCATGGATACGCTCACCGCCCCGACGGATCCTGCGCCCGATCAAAAGGTCCTCGATTCGCTGTCGGCGCCCAAGGCGACCCCCGATCCGAAATCATCGGCGGAAGGAAGCCAGAAGGAGTCGGCCGAGAACGATATATTGAGATCATTACAAGCAAATTAGACACCATGAGCCGAAAACTTACGATCGCAGCCATAATCTTCGCCGCGGCCCTGCCGCTCTCCGCGTCCGCGCAATGGGCGGGTCCGTCGGCAACGCCGCCGTCCGGCAACGCCGCGCCTCCTCTCAATACGTCTTCTTCGGCGCAGTCCAAGGCGGCCGGCCTCCTTCTCAATACGGGTGGCGCGGCGAACGGTCTCATCGTCCAATACGGCAATGTCGGCGTGGGAGCTACGTCTCCCTCGGCGAAATTCCATGTCCAGGGCGGCGGCACGATCATTGGCACTACCGGTTCGGCTTCCGCATCGAGGACGCTCACCATACTCGATAATACCGATGGCCAGATAGGCTTCAGCTCGTACTCGGGGCAGTGGAGGTCGTCTCTCCAGATCCAATCAAACGATGCCGCGCGACTGCTCTTTCTCGCTCCGCCTGAATCGGATTACGGGTACGGCATACTCCGCGCGGCGAACGGCGGCCTCAAGATCGACGTCGGCGGCACGACGGGGGACAGCGGCACTAACGCCCTTTCCATCGAGACCAACGGCAAAGTGGGCGTCGGCATGACGCCTACGGTCAAGCTCGACGTGAACGGAGAGGTCCAGACGAACGATTGGTTCTACAACTCCGGCGCGCGCGGCCTCTACAATTCGACGAACAACAGGCATTTCTATAACGAGAGCGCGGCCTACTGGACAATGAGCTCGGGTAACGGCCTTCTTATGCGAAACGGCTACGGCGGCACGATCACCGGCTATCTCTATTGGGACGGGACGGCGGGAAGTAATAACTTCGGTCTGTTGTCGCCGAACGGATCGTGGAAGGTCCGCGTCGATAATTCGACCACCCAGCTCTATGGCAACGTATATGCACCGCTCGTATACGATTCCGACAACTCGAGCTATTACGTCGATCCGAGCAGCGTATCCCGATTCAACGACATCAGGCCGAATATCATATATGACGGCCAAGATACGAATTACTACGTCGATCCCGCGAGCACGTCGAGGATCAACTACGCCCATTTCGTCGACGGCGCGCAGTCTGACAGCACCTTCTACGTGACGAACGGCGCGTTCTGGGCGCAAGCGGGCGTGACGTCGTATTTCGACGGATATGTATGGGTGCGCGGAACGGCATACGGCGGCGACGGCAACGTTCAGATCGACCAGGACCTCTCGCTCGGCGCTCACGTGGCGTCCGGCGGCGGCGGGTCGATCCATCTCTACGGAGACGGATATTATTGGGGATCGTGGAATAACATGTCGGATCGCAGGCTCAAGACCAATATCGCGACGATCGACGACCCTATCGGAAAGATACAGCAGATCGACGGCGTGACCTTCGACTGGAAGGATTCCGGCAAGCATTCTGTCGGCGTCATCGCGCAGGATGTGGAACAGGTATTTCCTGAGCTCGTGACCACCGATCCGAAGACCGGCTATAAGGCCGTTCAGTATCAAAATCTCGTCGCGCCTCTCATCGAGGCGGTCAAGGCCCAACAGAAGGAGATCGATACGCTCAAGTCCGAGATCGAGGCTCTCAAGGCGGCGAAGTAACATCTGATACACTTATCTATGACAAAAGACATGAAGATAATCGCTCGAATATCGCTCGTCGCTCTCGCTCTGGCCACTACCGGCTCGGTATATGCGCAGGTTGTGCCTCAGACCGTTACCGCTCCGACGCCTCCTCCCGCATACGTCGCTCCGGTCCCCGCCACGCCTGCCGCTAATGCCGGCGGCGCCGCGCTCGTTCCCGAGACCGCCACGGCGAATGCGTCTCCTTCGGCGAGCCCCGCATCCTCTGCCCCTGGCGCGGGAGCGGCATCTGCTTCGTCCGCATCTTCCGCCTCGGTCGGCACCGCAAAGGCAAGCGCGCCGGCGGCCGACCCTCTCTCGAGCCTTAATGCTCCGAGCGTGACGACTAATAAGCCGGTCACTACTCCCGTGACCCCTGTAAAAACCGCGACGGGCTCTGTCGGCGTCGCGGCCTCGCTCCTTCCTGCCGCTATAAACGACCAGCTCGTATCGAATGCCGGTATCGTATCGACCAAGCTTATGGGCGCCATCGACAAGCTCGTCTCTGCTCGCGACAAGATAGCGGCCCGCGCGAATGTCCTGAAAGACAAGACGTCCGTCTCCGCCAAGCTCTCCGCCGCGGACGCCAAGCTCGCCGAGTCTCGCACGATCGTCGCCGCTCTCGCATCGTCTTTGGCAGGGAAGGCAACCGCCGACGCCGCGGTGACCGCTCTCGAATCGGCGGATGACAAGGCTCGCGTCGCCATACGCACCGCGCAAGACGCCCTCAAGATCGCGCTTTCAGCCCTCCAGGCGGCCGAGGCTTCTAATAAATAGTTCCTATGTATCCACAAGAAACAAATACCAATAAAGTCTACGGGGCGATACTCGTCGTCGTAGCCCTTCTCGCCGTCCTCGGCCTCGCGGCGTTCTATGTATATATAAAGAATGATACGGCGAAGACGACCGAGCCTGCGTCCGTGGTCAACAATATCCCGAACGGCACGGCCTCTCAGACGGATACGAATAAGCCTTCGATTAAGGCACCGACGACGGCAGAGCAGGACCTCTCTCAGGACGTTCTTTCGGGCACCGAATACAATCTCCGCGCGGGTCTGGATCAATAGTCTCCCTGACCATGTACAGGGTGTATAATAGAGGCATCGTTTTCTATGTACATCGAAGAATCCCAGCTCAAGCAATTCATCTCTGACTCGGGTCTCGTCTCGAAGAAAGACATAACCGACGCCCAAACCGAGGCGAAGGCAAAGAAGACCGGTCTCGGCGAGATACTCGTCAATCACGGAAAGATATCCGAGGACGATCTGCGCAAGATGCAGGCGTATATCCTCGGCATCCCCTTCGTCGATCTTAAGGGACAGAAGATAGACTTCGCCGTACTCTCGCTCATCCCTGAGCCGATCGCCCGCAATCACAACATCGTCGCCTTTAAGAAGGAGGCGTCGGCCTTAGAGGTCGCCATGCTCGATACCGACGACCTCTCGGCCATCGATTTCATAAAGAAGAAGACGGGTCTCCGCATATCTCCGCGCCTCACCGACACCGAGTCGATCAAATCGGTCCTCCTCCAATATCAGAAGAGTCTTAAAGCCGAGTTCGGCGACCTCATAAAAAACGAGACGGCGACCCTGAAAGCCCTCTCCGAGGAGCTCGGAACGGGGAAGAGCGGCGACGATCTAAAGAAAATGGCAGAGGATCTGCCGGTTATCCGCATCGTCGATACGCTTTTGAAGCATGCCATCATTCAGGGCGCATCCGACATCCATATTGAGCCTCTCGAGAAGGAGCTTTTGGTCCGCTATCGCATCGACGGCCTTCTCCATGATGCTATGGTCCTGCCGAAAGAGGCCGAGATGTCCATCACCGCGCGCATCAAGGTTCTCTCGAATCTGAAGCTCGACGAGAAGCGCCTCCCGCAAGACGGCCGCTTCAAGGTCGAGATGAACGATGAGAAGGTATCGCTCCGCGTCTCTATCATGCCGACGTTCTACGGCGAAAAGACCGTCATGCGCCTTCTGCGCGAGAGCGTATCGGGATTCACGCTCGAACATCTGGGCTTTCACGGCCCCGCTTTAGAGCGGATTCATGATGCCACGCGCCTCGCGACGGGCATGATACTCGCCACCGGCCCTACGGGTTCCGGTAAATCGACGACGCTCTATACCGTGCTCGATATATTGAATCAGCCCGACGTGAATATCGCGACCGTCGAGGATCCGGTCGAATATCAGATGCCGCGCGTCAATCAGACGCAGGTTCGCCCTGATATCGGATTCACGTTCGCATCGGGGCTTCGATCTCTCGTCCGTCAGGACCCGGATATCATCATGGTGGGCGAGATCCGCGATAATGAGACGGCGTCCCTCGCCGTGAACGCGGCGCTCACGGGCCATCTCGTGCTGTCGACGCTTCACACCAACTCCGCGGCCGGCTCCATGCCGCGCCTCATGGATATGAAGATCGAGCCTTTCCTTCTGGCGTCGACTCTCGCCGTCGTGATCGGCCAGCGCCTCGTACGCCGATTGGCGGACAATAAGGATCTCAAGCCTTTGACCAAGGCCGAGCTCGGCGCATTAGGGAAGGTCGTCGATCTCGATCGCATTCTCAAGCTCCTTCGCGAGGAGAAGGTTATCGGTCCGTCCGAGGGCTGGGACAAGGTCATGTTCGGCGCCCCGCGCGTCGAAGGCGACAACGATGGCTATAAGGGCCGCGTCGGCATTCACGAGGTCTTGAAGATGACGCCGACGGTCAAGGAATTGATCATGAAGGGCGCTACTTCAGCCGAGATAGAGACTCAGGCCAAAAAAGAAGGCATGATCACCATGCTTGAAGACGGCATATTCTCCGCTGCCCAAGGGCTTACCACGATCGAAGAGGTGCTTCGCGTAGTCTCCGAATAGAATGCTTTTCTCATATACAGCGGTAAAAAAGGATGGGACCCATTACGAGGATACGCTCGAGGCGGCTGATAAATTCGCGCTCTATAAGGAGCTCCATTCCCGCGGCGAGACGGTGCTCTCGGTTTCCGACAAGAAGACGAATTCATCGAGGTTGAAACGTCTCTTTGCGGTGAGCTGGGGCGGCATAAAGGCCGACGACCGCATCCTTTTCACCAAGAACCTCTCTGCCATGATCAAAGCGGGCCTGCCGCTGTCTCGCGCATTGATGGTTCTCGACCGACAGATGAATAAGAAGCAATGGAAGGGCATCGTGGCGTCGCTCGAGGAGTCTCTTTCAAAGGGCTCGAGCTTCTCGCAGGCCCTCGCCGCATTCCCGAAATACTTCCCGCCGTTTCTCACGTCGATGGTGGCAGTGGGCGAAGAGTCAGGATCTCTCGCGCAGTCCCTCAATATCGTCGCCGATCAGCTCGAGAAATCGCATAATCTCCAGAAGAAGGTCCGCGGCGCGATGATATATCCGTCTATCATCCTCACCGTCATGGTCGCTATCGGCGTCCTCATGTTCGTGTTCGTCGTGCCGAAATTGACCGCGACGTTCGCCTCGTTCAACACTGAATTGCCGCTCGCGACCCGTTCCATCATCGCCGCGAGCGACTTTCTCACCCATTCGTGGCTTTTCGTAGTCATCGGCCTTATCGTCATCATGTCCGCTCTCTATGCCTTCGCTAAGACGGCCTTCGGCAAGCGCGTGATCCATAAGCTCATCATCCGGTTGCCGATAACAGGGAAGATAGCGGTCAATGTGAATACCGCCCGCACGGCGCGGACGCTTTCGTCCATGCTCTCGTCCGGCGTCGATGTCGTCGCGGCACTCCGCATCACGGGCGATGTGGTTCAGAATGTCCACTATAGGAGCATGCTCCAGAAGGCCGCCGCCGATATCCAGAAGGGCGCTACGCTTCAGTCGCTCTTTGTGGCTCGCGAAGACATATATCCGCCGTTCATAGCGGAAATGATCGGCGTGGGCGAGGAAACGGGCACGCTCTCGAAGACGCTCCTCGAAGTGGCAGCGTTCTACGAGAACGAGGTCGAGGAGAAGACCAAAGATATGTCGACCATCATCGAGCCGATCCTCATGGTCGTGATCGGCGCGGGCGTCGGTTTCTTCGCTTTGGCCATAATATCGCCGATTTATTCGCTCTCGAGCGCTATATAATGAAGGACCTTATCCCGAACAAGCGCGGCTTCAACATAGTAGAACTGCTCATATCCATCGGCATTATCGGCCTCGTGACGGGGATATCGGTGCAGTCATATGTAAATTTCTCCCGTGCGCAGTCGTTGGCCGCGGCGTCGTCTGCGTTGGCCGGAGCTTTGCGCGACGCTCGCGCCCGTACGCTCGCGTCGGTCGGCGCCTCGCAATACGGCGTAAAAGTGGATATGGATATGTTCACTTTCTTCAAGGGATCGGCGTTCTCGTCGTCGACGGCGGGGAATGAGACCTTCATATTCCCGTATCCGGTCGCGGCCTCGTCGTCTCTCCATATATTCACCTTCGCCCGCGTGACGGGGAACGTCTCCGCATCTGGTACAATTGACCTATACCTCCCAGGCCTTCCCGGCGTCCCGAGTCAGACGGTCTCCATACAGAATACCGGGCTCGTAAGCATCCAATAGCATGAGCGCAAAAGGATCAGTCATCCTCGAAGTCGTGGTCGCAGCGGCGATCATGGCTGTCGTCGCGCTCGCATTCCTCGGCAGCTTCGCGCTCCTCACCCGCGTGCATGAGAGGAACATGTTGTTCATCAAAGGCGACCTCCTCGCCGAGGAGGGGCTCGAGGCGATGCGTTTCATCAAGGCGGCGGGTTGGAGCAATCTCTCGGCCATTCCTTCGGGCGGGGCGCGATACCTGGCCGTCGGCACATCGACATGGGGCGTCACGACGACTCCGGAAAGGGTCGACGGCGATTTCTATCGAACCATAAAGGTCTATTCCGTATTCCGCAATTCCTCGGACGATATCGTGACGTCGGGCGGCACGGTCGATTCGAATACGCTCCTCACCGAGTCGAGCGTCTCATGGTCATATCGCGGCGCGACGACGACCGCTACGTATAAAACGTATGTCACGAACATCTAAAGGATACACCTTGGTCGAGATGCTCATATATATCGCGCTCATCGCGCTCCTTTTCGGCGCTCTCGCCGCGGTGGTGAGCCAGGTATCGCGTTCGGAGCGCCGCGCGAGGGCATTTCTCGATATAAATTCCGCCGCTGTGTCGGCGTTCAGCCGATTCTCGCGCGACATACGCCGCGCCACGTCGGTCGACGTCATAAATAGTACCCTTGCCGCGAGCTCGGGTAAGCTCGCCCTCGTCATGAAGGACGCTCAGGGCACGTCTTCGACGACGAAATTCTATCTGTCGGACGGCGTGGTCAAAGTCGACGATAACGGCGTCTATTCAGGCGATGTCACATCGGATAACATGGAGGTGTCGAATCTCACCTTCTGGAAATTCTCACAGGGATCGACGACGGCCGTAAGGATAGAGATGACGCTCGCTCCCGACGCCTCGACGACGGTACCGGCGCTTAATTTTTACGGAACTTTCGTCCTTCGCGGATCGTATCTCGAATAATATGAACACGCCTAATAAAATGGATAGGGGACAGGGAGGCTTCGCGCTCATGACCGCGCTCGTATTCGTCCTCGTCGGCGGAGCGGTCATCATCGGCGGCATCGCCGATGCCGTCAATCGCGAGGTGAAGACCGTGCGCAACGAATCGAACTCCAAACAGAGCTATTACACCTCGGAATCGTCTCTCGAGGACTCTATATATAGGATCAAGAATTCCAAGCAGATAAGCTCGGTGGAGACTCTGGCTATCGGCACGACGCGCGCCACATCGACCATTACGACCATAGGGACCGACAAACAGATCGATTCGGTGAGCGACGTCATCGGCACGAATCGTACGACGCAGGCGACTCTCGATATCACGGCGGGCGTGTCGTTTCCGTTCGTCCTTCAGGGCGGCGGCGGGGGCGTTGATCTTAACAGCGGCTCGGTGACGGGCGATATATATACGACCGGCTCCATACGCGGCTGCGGATTCTGCAGCATATCGGGTCTCGCCACAGCGGCGGGCGGATCGTCGGCCGATCTCGATCAGGATAATTCGTCTCCGTCGACGCCGACCCTATCGATAAGCTTCGCGTCGACGAGCGCCGCGCAGGATTTCGCCCAAAGCTTTACGGTGTCGCAGTCTCTTTCGATCGCTGATCTGCAGATGTATATAAAAAAGGTGGGCAATCCTTCGAATGCGACGATACGTCTCGTCACCAATAGTTCCGGCTCGCCCTCGTCGACCGTGCTCGCGAGCGGCACGCTCTCGGCGTCTCTGGTGTCCACGACATACTCTTGGGAGGACATAACGCTTACGGCCAATCCTATCCTCACCGCAGGCACGACGTATTGGATCGTCATCGACGCGAACAATAACGCTTCGAATTATTATGTGATAGCGGCGAACAATAACGCCTATAGCTCCGGCGTAGCGAAGCTCGGCAAATACAGCACGTCATGGAATGCGACGTCGCCCGCGACGCTCGACGGATATTTCCGCGCATATATCGGGACGAATGAGGCCTCGATCGAAGGTACAGACGGCTATACCGGCTTTACGGTCGGCAGCGCATACGGATATAACGTCGCGAATACGACGGTGACCGGCTCTCTCTATTGTCAGACGGGTAGCGATAATAATAAGTCGTGCGATACGTCGCGCGCCGACCCGGCAGTCCAGTCATACCCAGCCTCTGACTCGACCATAACCGGCTGGAAGAATACCGCGGTCGCGGGGGGCTCCTATTCGGGAAATAGGAGCGTAGACTGGGCGGGCGCCACCATCGGTCCGCAGAAGATAAGCGGCAATCTCTCCGTGTCCGGCGGCGGAACGCTCTTGGTATCCGGCATGATATGGGTCACGGGCAATGTAACGATAAACGGCGGCGCGACGGTCTCGCCTCAGGATCCGACGAAAAGCTATGCGATCGTAGCCGACGGCACAATCAGCCTGTCGGGCGGCGCCAATATAACCGGCGGCTCAGGCGGCCACATACTCCTTGTTTCGACCAATACGGCTGATCCGGCTATCACCATAAACGGCGGCGCGAACGATACGGTCGTATTCGTGCCGAACGGGGGCCTTCTCATCACCGGAGGCGCTACTGCCAAGG
>DASZXL010000025.1:0-20201 GCA_035545915.1 Minisyncoccota bacterium | reverse complement strand
TCCTGCCCGAGTCCGGCATACTGACCGTCATCGAGGCAGCAAAAAAGCTCGAGGGATCGAACGTCGATTTCCTCGTCATAGGCCGCGGATTCATGTATCGAGAGGTCTGGGCGGCTATGAAGGGCCTCGCGCCTAAAAATGTCGAGATCGACGAGGAATTCCTGCCTGCCGACGAGCTCCGCCGCGCCATGCTCTCGTGCCATGTGTCGATCGGCCAGGTGGCAGACCATCCTCGCCTCAAGCGCACGCTTCCCTGCAAGCTCTTCGAGAGTCTGGCTCTGAAGCTTCCTTACATCACCGGCAAGAACACTCCTCTACTCGAGCTTCTTACTGATGGCATCGACTGCATATCGATAGAGCCTGGGGATGCGGAAGGACTCGCGAATGCCGTCATGCGACTCAAAGATGATCAGACGCTCCGTGAAAAGATAGCGGAGGCCGGGTACGAGATGTATAGAAACAAAATGACGTCAAAGACCCTCGCGAAAAGATTACTTTTCGAACTTGGCTACGAAGGATAGTGCGAAGAGCGATGGCCACAGCGCGGCAGCGAGCCTGGTCGCAGAACCGAGAACCGGCACGCGCTCGAAGATAGTATTGGTCTCGAGCAAGACGATGCTCAGTCCCGCATCGGCGGCGAGCCTCATGAGCACACGCTTATTGAACCAATAGACATGACCCTTCTTCGGCTGATTGTTTTCAGGTACCCGACCGAACGCAACTTGTATCCTGGCCGGAAGCGAGCTGAAATTCGGCACGCCGATAACCACGGCTTTTTTCGCGACGCGGGCGGCCTCTTTCATAACCGAGCCCGGATCATAGAGATGCTCGAGTATATCGAGAGCGACGACGCTATCATAGCTTCCCTCTCCGAACGGCAATTTATTGAGGCCGAAATCGTATACGCGGGTATCGAGGCCTTTGGCATTGGCCTTGCGCACGCCTTCTTCGGAGAGATCGAGGCCTTTGCCGAGAACGCCTTTGTCGCGAAGAAGCGTCAAAAGCAATCCGTCGCCCGATCCGAGGTCGAGGACCGAACCTTTGCCGACGAGGCGCACCGCGGCGCGATGCCTGAATTGGATCGCCTGATCCTCCCCGCTCCAGCGCCTGTTCTCGAATGCTTTTACGTCCATATGTCGTGCGTATGTATCGCTAGATTACTTCCTCGGCGAGCCTTTTGCCAAGGGCTTTGAGCGAATGCTTAGACTCTGCGATAGCGCGCAGATCTTTGCGCTTGGCGTCTTTCTCGAGAGCCGGCAATGCGATGAGGCCCGCGATTTTGGCGGCCACGTCTTCGGCATCGTCTTCTTTGGCTATGAAAGCATCGTTGACGAGCCCCTTCAGATTCCTATTAGTCGCGACGATGAGCGTCTCGCATCCCATCGCTTCGAATATCGTCTTGTCATACATACCAGATGAAGAGAGGTTCACTGATATGTCATGCGTGGAATATATGCGCGGCGTCGTATCATTCGGTATGCCCGCATAGAACCTGACTTTATCGCCGAGCCCGAGAGCGGCGACCTTTTCTTGGAGCAATTTATAGAAAATCTCGTCCTTCGGCAGAGGATCGCCATAGAAAGACGCCGTAAACGCGACGTTGCGCGCATTCATAATGCCAAGCGCCTCAACAAGAACGTCTGGCTTTTTCACTGGAGCCATGCGCGCGAGAAACAGAATCGACCTCGGCTCGCGCGACGCGGCAGAGACGGGTTTGAACGCATCCGTATCGACGCCGACGGGCATGAGAACCGATTTTTTATATTTCGCCGTGTACGAAAAGCGCGATGTGCAGAAGACCTTGGAACAAAACGCTGCGGCCATATCGGTGAGCATCGATCCTGCATGATGATTCCTCCACATATATATCCTCTTCCCCATCAGTTTCCAGAACGGACCGGCGAGGAGTATATATTCCTGATTCATATGGACGAAGACGGCATCATATTTCTCGGTGAACACATATCGATAGAATCGCACTATGTAGCGCAGACGCTTTGCGATCGCATTGCCGCCCTCCTCTTTGCCCAGCGATACGATCTTCACATTCGAAGGCAATTCGCATCGGCCTTTTTTGAGGCACAGGGCGACTACGGAGTCGAAGTTCTTGGATGCCTCGCCCGCCAATCGGTGATACGCCGACAATACCGGATCGTCCATATCGAGAGCCTGCGTGATGAAGAGAAGTCTCATGGCGTAGATATACCTGCGGGAATAGCCTTCTTCCTGAATATGATGAATTTATAAACGAAATAGCTCACGACCGCGAACAGGAATATCGCCAGTATCTGCGCGAGCGTAATCTGCATCCGAAGCTTCTCGACAAAGAAGTAGAGCATAGCGTTAGTCGCCCAGAGGCTCGCGAAATAGAGGATGCTGTACGCCGCGAATTGCCTCTTCTCTTCGGCCTTGTCCTCATTCTGAAAGGCTATGAATTTCTGGAGGAGGAATCGCGCTATGAACGATATCGTCATGGCGAAGGTCGCGGCGGCGAGATAATAGACGTTGAAATACGTCACGAGCGCGTACAGGATGAAGACGTCGAGAGCCGCCGCCGTGCCGCCGGAAAATACGTAGCGGATGAATTGGTATCGCCAGAATCTGTTAAAGATATCCATGGCGAGATTATAGCAAAGCGCGCTCTATATCCTTCTTATACTCTTCGAGATATGCGGCGCGGGACGGATACGGATATATATACGCCCTGTTTCGGAGAATACCGGAAAACGCCTTGGATATGAGATCGGCAAAAGCACGGACATCCCCGGGCCGGCACGTGTCCCCCGCGAGAAGCGGCGCCATGCCGACGTCCGTCGATACGATCGTCGCGCCCGCGGCGTGAGCTTCGAGGAGCGTCATTCCATAACCTTCATAGAGAGACGAGAGCATGAATGCGTCGCAAGTTTTCATGTACGAGACGAGCGTATCGTGATCAGCCCACGGCTCGAATCCGACGCTCTGGCCTACACCGAGCTTCGAGACGAGGGCTTTGAGCGATCCGAGCTCCGACCCTGCCCCGCCGATGACGAGACCGGCTTTCGGATACACCTTTAAGGTCTCCGCGAATGCGCGGATGGCGGTCGGCATGTCTTTCTCTGTCGTGATGCGCGACGCCATGAAGGCGATCTTGTCCCACTGGGGATATTTTTTGCGGAGATCGGCGGCTATCGGTGCGTTGCGTATCTCGTCGAGATCGACAAAGACAGGTAGAACGGACGCTTTGGCGCGCAGGCTCTCTGAAAGACCGCTTCGGGTGCGTTCGGACACGGTTCGGATGGCTTTCGCAGCGCGAAGCACGCGCCCCGACATCACGATGCGCAGGCGATTAAGGAAGCCCTTCTTGAAATACAGGCTGTGCATGTCGGTATGGATCTGGACGTGGAGCGGCAGATCGGTCTCGCGCGACAGCTTGAGAGCCGCGGTCCCTGTGACGAACGGATCCTGAGTCGTAATTACCGAATCTTTCGGCGAGAGGCGCGTGTCGGCAATGATCGCATTCCCTATGCGCACGATGTCTCCCGCATATGACAGCGCGCCCTCAGATGCGGTCGGATACGCGAACGTATTCGGAGCGATTGCGACCTTACCGGTCGGCAACTTCTCGTTTTTTAGAGCGCGAACGATTATATAGAGCTCGTCGAAGAGCGCCCCGTACTCTTTCATGCGCGCCTGGGCGGGGCTTCCGTCCTGGAGCACCTTTTCGTCCGAAGATATCATCAAGACCTTGGTCATATCTTTATATCTTTTTGAGCTCGTCCGCGAGCCTGTCGAGCATGATCTCGTCGGTGAAGAGGGCAACGTCCTTTTTAGCCTTTCGGGCCAAGCCGTCGGCGCGCTTGGAATCCCCCAAAAGGCCTATAATGGCATCCCTAAGGCTCTGTACGGCCCCAGGAGCGATCAAAATCCCGTTCTCACCATTTCGTATTATCTCCACATTCCCGCCCACTGCCGTCGTTATAACCGGCGTACCCAATGCCATGGTCTCTATGATCTGATGCGAGAAACCTTCGTATGCGGTATTGAGAACGAAGAGGTCAGCCGCCTTCACGTATTCGAACATAGTTCTCTGAGGCAATCGGCCGGTGAATACGACCTTGTCGCCGAGACCGAGCTCGGCCGCGCGCGACTTCAGCATATCGCCATCAGGCCCGTCGCCCACGACGACGAGCCTGGCATCAGGATGCGCCGCGATGACATCGGACATGGATTCGATGACTTCTTTGATCCCCTTCCATGGAACGAGACGGCCGACAGTGACGATGACCTTGCCTGCCCATCTCATCTTTTTCCTGAGAACGCTCGGCGTGTCTTTGACCGGCTCCATATGGAAGCCGTTATATATGACCGAGATATCGCGCGAGTCGATGCCCCAATCGACGAGGATCGATTTGAGGTATTTCGACGGCGTGATGACGCGCGCCGCGCCGAGGGCCACATATGCCTCTATCCATTTGAGGATCCTGACCTGCCAGCGATGGCTGTCATGATTTCGTGCGAAATGGTCGAGCGTATCCGTGACGCCGAACCTTTGGGTTCCCTGCTCCCATGCATAGTCGCCGACCACTTTGAGGACGAGCTTCTTTCGCCTGATCTGCGCCGCGAAGAGCGCCGGCAGCCCTACGGACACCGGATCCATAGCATATATGATGTCGGCCTCAGACGCTTTACGGAGGAGTTCGAGGAAATACAAAAAATGCCTCACGAGCTTGGGCTTGTGGATGTAGTCGCCGAACGTCGCTATCTCGACGTCTACGCCGCGCTTCGGAAGCTCGTCGTACACGAGCTTAGAATACGTCGCGGGACCGCCGATCTGCGGCGGGAATATGCCGGTCGCTATGAGAATTCTCATGGCCTCATCATAACAGGGCCGAAGGCCTTTTCCCTCATATCGCGCGCAATGGTCTTCCAGTCGTAGCGGTCGACGACCATATGCATGGCATTGTCGACGATCTCGGCGCGGAGATTCTTATCCTGCATGTATATCTGGACCTTGCGGGCTATGTCCTGAGGCGAATGCATGTCGCAGAAAAGGCCCGTCTCCTTGTCGCGGAGAAAATCCACGATGCCGCCCGCCCGCGTCGCTATGACAGGCACGCCCGCGGCCATGGCTTCGACGAATGAATTGCCGAATCCTTCGGAAAGCGAGGGCCTCACGAATACGTCCGAAGCCTGAAGGTATCCGGACAACAATTCATGCGGGACGAAGCCTTTAAATATGACGCGATCGGCAACGCTCAGATCGGTTGCCTGCTCTTTGAGATCGGCTTCGAGAGGTCCCGAACCAAGGACGAGGAGCTTCACGTTCGCAGGAAGATATGCGAGAGCGCCGATGATGTCGCCGACCGCGTTCTTGGCGACGAGGCGAGAGGCGGTGACGAGCATCACATCCCCCGTCTCTTTATTGATCTCGTGCTTGATCGCTTCGAGCTCGGCACCTACGACAAATCGAGAGAACCTTTCCACGTCGACGCCATTCGGGACGACGACGGGCTTCTTCCTTGCGCCCATATCCGATGCGAAATCGGCGAGATACGTCGATATAGCCTGTATACCATCGGCATTACGGAATATATTTCGGAAGAGCTTCCCTACGAGCCGCGTCTTGCGGAGGATATAGTCGATCGAATCGCCCTCCTGAAGCGTGAGGAGGAACGGCACGTTCATGTGGAACATCTTGAAGAAGAGCGCCGGGAAGCCCGCGACATACGCCATGATAGCCCACGTGAAGTCGAACTTGTGCATGCGATGGAGACACGACGCCTTGAACGGCGCGAGGACGAGGTATACGTATTTATTGAGAGCAAAGAGGATGCCCGATTCCGCCGCGAACCCTATCCTGTGAAGGGTCACATTCCCTATCTTCTCTGTCTGAGGCAAAAAAGGATCGTTCTTCATCGTGATCATGTGGAATTCGATGTCGGACGGATCGATCCTATCAGTGATCTCTTTTACGGCGACTTCCGCGCCGCCGATGAGGTGCGGGTAGTATGCCAGGGAAAATATGAGGGCTTTCTGTGCGGCCATATGAGTTTAAGGGTATTTGGGGCTGCGTACTGAAGTATAACGCCCTCTGAGACGAGGGCGTTACATATCGAGGAGCCTATTGAGGACATCGGCAGGGACCTCATTAGGCGAGGGTGAAGGCCTTGGAGGCTGCTGCGGAATGGACGCCGCCGCCCCGTCCGCCGTAGGAGCGGCCTTCGGCTCCGGTTTCGACTGCGCCTGCGGCTTGGATATCGACGCGAGCGCCTGTCGAAGGTCGTTCCGCGATTCGGGGGTCACGCCCTTCTTTTCGACGGCGCGGTCCCCGCCCGCCCGCGGCGCGATCATCGATCTGATCGAATCGAAGCTTTGGAAGCCGTCGGCTCCGTCGGACGGGGGCGCGGACCTATCGCGCCGCGGCGTCGCAGTCTGCTGAGGGGCGTTATTCTGTGGAGGGCGTCTATCGTCCCGCCTGTCGTCGCGGCGCTCCTCCCGCCTCGGCTGTTGCGACTGCTGTTGCTGCGCCGGACGTCGATCGTCTTCCCTGCGCTCGCGCGGCTCGGTCCTCATAGTCGCAAGCGGCCTATCGGGCGTCGCCCCGAGAGTCTGCATCCTGACCAATTCCTCGACCACGGTGCGGACCTGACTGAACTGAGCCCGGGACGACTGGACCACCTGGTCTCTGAAACTGACCGCGCCTTCAGGTATCGGCGGCAATGTCGTCGCCGAGAAGGGCTGAGATCCGATGCCGTCTATCATGAGGCGCAGATATATCTGAGCGAAGCCGAGATTCACGATGTCCTCTGCCGTGAATTGCGGAGCGAACTCCTTTTCGAGCACTTCGGCGTCATAGGATCCGACGCGGAATACGATCATGGTGCCCACGTTGCCGAATACGGCCGCGCGCACCTCTTCGGACATCTGCTCGATATACTGGTGAGCCATGGTCAGGTTCAATTTATATTTGCGCGCCTCCGACAATATATCGGCGAACGACTCGTTGGCGAACGACTGGAATTCGTCGACGTAGAGATAGAAATTCGGCAGGGTCTTCATAACCTTGTCGGAAACGTCGGCGCGCGACATGGCGGCGAGGTAGATCTTGGTGATGAGCATGGCTCCGAGGAGATTCGCATTCGATTCGCCGACGCGGCCCTTCGAGAGGTTCACGATGAGGATCTTCCTGTCGTCCATCATCTTACGGAGGTCAAACGAGGACTTCGGCTGGCCGATGATATTCCTGATGAGGGGGTTATTCGTGAACTGGCCGATCTTGTTCTGGATGGCCGGCGTGGCCTCCGCGGCGAATTTATCGGTATATTTCGCGAACTCGTCGACCCAGAAGGATTTAACCGCGGGATCTTTGATGTTCTCGACGACCTTCTTCCGGTATTCCTTGTCGGAGAGCATCTTGTTCACGCCCAAAAGCGTCGCGCCCGGATATTCAAGGAGAGCGAGAAGCGTATTCGAGAGGATATATTCCATGCGGGCGCTCCACGCGTCGACCCAGATCTTCTTGAAGGTCGACATGAGGCCAGACACGACGAGATGGCGTTTGTCGTATCCGACGTCCTCCATGACGTTGAAAGCGACCGGATGCTCGATGTCGAACGGCGCGAAATAGAGGACGTCCTTCAAGCGATTCTCAGGGACGTAATTGAGGAGGAGCTCGGCGGTCTTGCCGTGAGGGTCTATGAAGCAGCAGCCTTCCCCGCTCTGGATGTCCTGGACCGCCATGTTCTCGAGGAGGGTCGATTTGCCCATGCCCGTCTTGCCGATCACATAGACGTGGCGGGTGCGGTCCTTGGCCTTGATGCCGAATTTGATGCGTTTATTCCTGGCATCCGTCTCGGCGAAATATGTGACTTTATCGTCGCTCGTCATTTATATCATTATGCTACAAAAAGCGGCCGCCGACAAAGTCGGCGGCCGCGAGGGGGTTTGCTCTTCACGAAACTAAGCTGTCATCAGGGACAGGCCCGGCGCTTCAGGGGTCTGGAGCGCGGCAGCCTGAGCCGCCTTCGCCCTGGCCAACCCAGCGCCAACAGAAGGAACCGGTCGCTCCGAGGCGCTCCCTGCGCGGGAACACGCCGGAACCGGTTTCTCCTGATTGACCTTGGGAAGACTGAGGCTGATGAATGAACGACGACGATCGTGAGGATGCATATTATGACGCTATGTAAAGTACCGGCGTGATTTCCCGAGAAAGAAGCCGCTCTCCCCAGGGAGAGCCTTGCTGCCGGCAAAACAAGACCTACCAAGAATATATTCCTCCCCGGCGGATTTGTCCACCGATGATGTGCACATGTCTGTTCTGACCGTTCTCTCCCTGGACTCCCTTCGCAAAGAAAAGCCGCTCCCCGTGGAGCGGCTCGAGATCGGCGCGCGGATCAGATCGCGGCACAGCGCCTGATCCTGGAAGGCCCGGAAGAGAACAGATAGTCGTGAGACGCATGTCCGCAACGGGCACAGCACCCTTGTTTGTCCCTCCTTCGCGAATGACAGCATTCGCACCGGAGCCTCGTCTGGTAGCGAGCGTAGAAATACATCGCGAGAAGCGCCCAGCCGACCAAGTCCGCGAGACTGATGAGGACGAGGAATGTGCCGAACATGTAGCAAAGGCACGCCATGCCGAGGACGAAAGCGGCGAGGACGGAGAAGAGTACGTTCTTAAGGTTCATGAGGTATACGGAATGTAAGGATATTCAGGAATGAAAGTTCCTGAATATCTTATAATATTTCTACCATTCCGTCAACTATTGCTCCGCCGGCTCGAGGGCTGACTTAGTATATCGATTGGCCGCATTCCACAACCCCCAGCCGGTCGTCCCCGCGTCATAGGAAGCCTGTATCTGCGCCTTCACCATCTCCGGCGTATAGGTAACCGGATAATTATTATCCTGAAGCCACGGGCGAAGCTTCTTCACGTCCCAGACGGGTTTCGAATAGATAGCGGGAGTCGACGTGCCTATACGGGCGTCAGGCATGAATATAGGCGTCGTCGTGGCGCCCGCCCTCGCGACGGCTTTGTTCATGGATATTTTCACCACATTGTATACGTCCTTGTTCGGGTCAGGAATGCCGTAAAAGCCGTTCGGATAGTGCGACGGATACACCATCGGCATGACGTAATCGAAATTGGCGAGGCCGTATTCCAATATCTGGCCGATACCGAGGTTGTCGGTATTAGTCGTTGTCATACCGAAAAGGTCGCCTGATATGACGATGCCGAGAGGTGACAGCTCGTGATGGAGATATTCATAGAAGCCGCGGATGACCTGACTCTTATCCTTGTTCCCCGAGAGCGGATACCAAATATCCTTCATATCTCCGTCGGCCGGGAATCGTATGTAGTCGAAATTGATCTCGTCGAAGCCGATCGCATGCGCCTCTTTGGCTATGTCGACGAGATACCTCCAGTGCTCGACGGACGAGGCGTCGATCCACGCTATGCCTTTGTAATCGCGCCAGACGGTCGACGTCGCGCTCTCTTTTTTGACGGCAAGGTCAGGCCTCTTCTTCACCATATATTGATCCTGGAACGACGCCACACGCCCGATCACATATATACCGTGAGCGTGAAGGGTGTCGATGAAGTCCTGCATGTCCTTTACATAGCAGCCGCCGACGGAATCCTTGAGCGCCGGATCCTCGGGCATGAACGAGAGATAGCCGTCATAGGTCTTGATATCGATCAGGACGGAATTGACCTCCGTGTCGTCGACGAGCTTCACGAGATTATCCCGCAAGGAATGCGTGCTCGCGACGCAGGACGTCATATATATAGTCTTGACCGGATCGGGCGTGTCGACATGGGTCGCATGGCGGACCGGTATCTCCGGATCTGCCGATGCGACTGCGGCCGTGGAGGTCGCGACCGCCGGCATATTCTCGTACGTGGTCTGAAAGAGCCCTCCTACCATATAGAGGAAAAGGCCCAGGAACATAAAAAGCAGGAATAGGCCGACGCCTATCCTATACGCCCTGACGCTTTCTTTGCTACGCTTTTCTGCCACTCTGTATTATGTGAAAGATATACCGCTATTGCCTGCCCATGTACGCAAGGGCGATGACGAAAAAGCCGAGGAGCCCGTATGCGAAGTTATCCCATGCCGACGGGAAGCGCAGAAGGGGTTCGATGACTATCAGTACGCCCAGAGCGATGATGATATTCCTGAATCTCATGCGCGCATTATAGCACGCGCGAACGAGAGCAACGCTGTGATCAGCTCACGATGACGACGAACTCTCCGCGAAGGGTGCCGGGATTGTCTTTGAACGCCTTGATGACCTCCTCCGCGGTGCCGGAGACGTAGGATTCATGCATCTTGGTGATCTCGCGGAGTATCGTGACGTTCTTGCCCACGACGCGGAGCGATTCGAGAGTCTTCTCTATGCGATGCGGAGACTCATAGAAGACATACGGGCGCGCCCCTGTCTTCATCTCCTCGAACAATGTCTGCCTTCCCTTCTTATGAGGCAGAAATCCCAGGAAGACAAATTCATGGAGAGGCTTCCCGGCTATGGATACGGCGGCAGCGAGGGCCGATGGGCCCGGAACGGCGACGATATCGGCCTCCGGCAGGCGCGAGCGGACTTCGGAGACGAGAAGCATGCCCGGATCGGATATGCCTGGCGTGCCCGCATCGGTGACGAGAGCGAGGTCTTGTCCGGCCTCGAGAAGCTCGATGACGCGATCGGTCTTTACCGGCGAGCTCTGGGAATGGAAGCTCTCGGTCGGCGTATGGATACCGTGCTTGGAAAAGAGCACGCGCGACGTTCGCGTGTCTTCGCAGAATATGACAGAGACCCCGCTCAATACGCGAATGGCGCGAAGCGTGATGTCCTCAAGATTGCCGATCGGCGTCGCAACTATATAGAGAGTGGCCATATGACGTGAGGTAAGTATACTATCACTATGACACTACGCCTCGCCAAACCGCTTGTCTATGTCACGCGCGACATCGAGCGCGCGTTGGGTATGGAACCCGGACAGCGCGGCGGCGCGGGCTATTTCGTCGTATCGAACGACACGGCATACGGCCGCGAGGTAGAGAAAAAATATCCGGACTATGTTCGGCTCGTACAAGGAGGGGCTGCGCTGCTCGATACGTTCGACATCCTCTCTCTTCCTGAGATTCAGAAGATGATCGCGGACCTGGGCGCTGACGTCCTCGTATTTCAGAACACGGCGCGCATCGAACGGCTCGTTCGCGAGAAAGGCTGGGATCTTTTGAATCCGCGAGCTGAGCTCGCGAAGGAGGTCGAGGAGAAAGTGTCGCAGGTAAAATGGCTCGGCGACCAAGCCGCTCTCCTTCCCCCTCATCGCATAGCGCTCTGCAAAGACGTCGCGTACCGCGGCGCAAAATTCGTCATTCAATTCAATCATTCGCATACGGGCGAAGGCACGCATGTGATCAAGTCGGACAAAGACCTGGCGGATATACGCGAAAGATTCCCCCTCCGCGAATGCCGCGTCACGGATTTCGTCGAAGGACCGGTGTTCACTATGAATATCGTCGTCGGAGACGATATTATTATGGGAAATCCGAGCTATCAGATCACCGGCCTCCGACCCTTCACCGACCTTCCTTTTTCGACCGTCGGCAATGACTGGACGCTCGCAAAGGATCCCGGCTTCTTAGGCCTCCTCAAAGCCGCGACATCTATAGCCCGCACGATAGGCTCGCGGCTCAAGTCAGACGGCTGGAAGGGCCTCTTCGGCATCGATGTCATATATGACACTCACTCGGGAAAGACATCCCTTCTCGAAATAAACGCTCGCCAGCCCGCCTCGGCCACATTCGAATCTACTCTTGAAAAGGAAATTTCGGCGGACGCTCCTACCATATTCGAAGCCCACGTCGCGGCGCTTCTCGGCATGAGCCTTACTGAAAAGCCTCCGTCCGTCTCCGGCGCGCAGATCGTAAAGCGCGTCACGAATATCATATACGACGTCGACATAGCAGCTCTTCGCGCAAAGGACCTCGACGTGATGACATACGACAACGTCGACCACAATAAAGAGCTTTTCCGCATCCAGTCTTCTACGGGTATAATGAAGGCCCACGGAATATTGAACGACTTGGGAATATCTATCGCATCATGCATCAAAACAGCCCAGAAATAACGAAGCCGGAGACCGACAGGCTTGACGGCAAGGCACGAGCGGTCATCGACGCATACCTCGCCCTTCCTATCGGGCCGAGGCCTTCCTGCCCGTATTTCAATAACAAGCGCCGCAAGGTGCGAAGCCAGCTCCGCGTCCTCAAAGGCAAGGGCTCCCCGTGGGAGATCGCGGAAGAGGCCGAGATCGACGCCAAACACGCCCGCGTGAATATCGCGACGCTTTCAACCGACAAGCTCAAGGAATTCCTCATCTCTCGCGATCTCGGGGTCGATTGTTCAGGGTTCGCGTATCACGTGCTCGACGCGCTCGCCCGAGAGAAGAGGGGCCGCGGCATCCGCGCATTCGTCCGGTCGAACCGGGAAGGATTCATAGGCTCTCTCATCGCCAAACTTCGTCCCGCAGAGAACATGGGAGTCGCCACGTTCGCGAACGAGAGAAACAGCACGGCTATCGACGCTTCCGCCGCGCGGCCGGGCGACATCGTCACCTTCATCGGCACCGGAAAGGACGGGCTGTACAATCACATACTCGTCGTCACGGGCGTAGAGAGATCCGAGAGCGGCACGCGCCTCTCATACGCCCATTCCTATGCATGGCCGTCCGACGGGGCGACTGATCACGGCGCGCGCGAAGGCGACATCCTGATCCGCTCGGGCGAGACGATAGAGGCGTCGGCCCGCGGCGCCGGCGCATGGAAAGAAAAAGGCGTCACAGGCTCAGAGAATTACACATTCGAGAGCGCCCGGACCGCGAAAGAAGTATCCGTCCGCCGCCTCCGCTTCTTGGCCTAAAAGCTTTATTTCAGGCTCCTTTTGGCCTATACTGGCCTCATGACGGACTTTCTCCCTCTGCAGATACATAGCCTGACCGCCATAATCGGATCCGGCATCGTCGCCTGCCTCGTATCGCTCGCCTGGGCGCCGTTTTTGATAGCATTCCTCCGCAGATGCGGCATCGTCCGAAAATCGGAGGGCGACAAGACGCTCGGCCTGGAATCGCGCGCGGATAAGGCGAATACGCCTATCATGGGCGGCCTCCTCGTCATCGTCACGGTCGCCGCGCTCGCATATCTCTTTGACTGGGATCGTCGATATACATGGGTGCCAGTCGGCGTCATGCTCCTCTCCGCCGCCCTCGGCGCATTCGACGACCTTCTTAATACATTCGGCGACGTGCGCCGCCAGCGAAGCCTGTCGCAGACCCTCACACTCATCCGCGTCCATAAAAATACCCTTTATCGCCTCTGGCTCGTCATAACGTTCCCTTGGACAATGTTCAAGCGCGCGACGACCATATTCGGATCGAAGCAGCGCACGGGCGTCCTCGTCCATGAGAAGCTCGTCCTCCAATTCGTCGCAGGCGCGGTATCCGTCTGGTGGATCTATTACAAGCTCGGCGAGGCATGGCGCGATATATACGTGCCCTTCCACGGGCTCGTATCCATAGACGGCTTCCTCATACCCCTCATCATCGCCGTCGTCATGTTCACCGCGAATGCGGTGAACGTATCCGACGGAATGGACGGACTCGCCGGAGGCATGCTCATACCCACATTCGGCGCTCTCGCCTTCCTGTCGTGGATATCGGGATATGACGCGCTCGCTATCTTGAATGCCGTGACGGTCGGCGCGCTCATCACGTATACGTATTTCAATGTGAAGCCCGCACGATTCCAGATGGGAGACGTGGGCTCGCTCGGCCTCGGCGGGCTTCTCGCCATAAACGCGCTCGCAGTCAATTCGATGGCGATACTCCCCTTCATCGCCTTTATGTTCTATGCCGAGGCCGCATCGGTACTCGTCCAGTCTATCGGCCGCCATGTCTTCGGCCGCCGCGTATTCCGCATGGCACCGCTCCATCATCATTTGGAGCTCAAGGGCTGGAGCGAGGAGAAGGTCATTATGCGCATGTGGGTCGTCCACCTCGGCATGGTCATATTGGGAGTTTGGATAGGGTTACACTAGAACCAAAGCGGCTCAGACGCGCTTATATATCGCATGTCATATCTTAAATGGGACAGCCGGGTCATATCCGATCTCTCAGCAGAGAATATCGACGCCATGTACGACAAAGGCTACGTCTTCACGCGCGTGGGCAAAGGCGTCATGAACCAGACGCGATCGTTTCGGATAGATCTGTCGAGATTCGAGCTCTCGAGCGAGAATCGCCGCATCCTGCGTAAGGCCGAGCATCTCGCCCTCGCATCCGAACCCCTGCCCTATAAGAATTACGGCTGGCAGATCGGCAAGCTCGCCAAAGACTTCTATGAGAAATTCGGCGACAGCGTATTCACGGCGAATAAGGCGCGCGAGATCATAACCGACCCCGACAAGAGCAATTTCAATCTGCTCCTCGTATTCGGCGACACGCGCGATGCGGCGAATGTCGGCTTCGCCATAGGATACAGGAGCGAGACCATGTTTCATTACGCCTTCCCCTTTTATGTGGAAGACGCGCGCGAGCCGTCGCGAGGGCTCGGTATGATGACCATGGTCATCCAGAAGGCCAAAGAATGCGGAAAAAAGTATGTGTACCTCGGCTCCCTCTCGCGCCCGTCGGATACCTATAAGCTCCAGTTCAAGGGCGGCGAATGGTTCGACGGCGCAAAATGGCGAACGGACATAGAGCCTCTGAAGGAAATCCTCAAACCATAGTATGAAAATAGGCCTCATCGTCGTCGGAAAGACTCAGGATAAGGCGGTCGCCGAAGTGATCGCCGATTATTCAAAGCGCATCGAACGCTACAGCGGCTTTGAATTGATAGAGACGACGGACGACAAGCTCGCATCCCGCATCGAGAAGTTCGACCGCGCGTTCTTGCTCGACGAGCATGGCCGCGAATATCGATCGGTCGAATTCGCCGATCTCGTCCAGAAGCAGATGAATGCGGGATCGAAGTCCGTCGCATTCGTCGTGGGCGGGCCGTTCGGATTCTCCGCGGAGATACGCGCGCTCCCTCCGGTCACGCGCGGCGGCACGATCGCCCTCTCCAAAATGACGTTCCCGCACGACCTCGTGCGTGCTATATTTCTTGAACAGCTCTACCGGGCTTTCACCATACTTCGTAATGAAAAGTACCACCACGAATAAGAGGACGGCCCCGCCCAAGCCCCAAAAAGTCCACTTCATCGGCATATGCGGCGTGGCGATGTCTGCCGTCGCGACCGCACTCTGGCAGAAGGGCTATAAAGTGACCGGATCGGATTCAGGTTTCTTCCCTCCCGTATCGACGAATCTATCGAACCTCGGTATCCCCTACTATCCGGGCTTTCACCCTGAAAAAATGATAGCGCCTGAAAACGGCGGCGCGCCCGATTTCGTCATCGTCGGCAACGCCGTATCGACCAAGAATCCCGAACTCCTCTACGTACAGGAGCATAAGATCCCGTTCATGTCGTATCCCGAAGCGGCCGGCGAGCATCTCATCAAAAAGAATTCTATCGTCGTCGCAGGCACGTACGGCAAGACGACGTCGTCCGCCCTTCTCGCGCATATACTGAAGCATGCCGACATGAAGCCTTCGTACATGATCGGCGGCGTGACTCAGGACAATTCGCCTGCCGCGGCCATCGACGCGGGCGACTGGTCCGTCATCGAAGGCGACGAATACACGACGGCTAAATGGGATCAAAGACCGAAGTTCGCTCACTATAAACCGACGCACCTCCTCATGACCGCGGTCAAATGGGATCACGCCGACGTATACCCTACCGAAAAAAGCTATTTTGACGCCTTCAAGACGCTCATAACTTCAGTTCCGGCACCAAAAGAAGACGGCACGGGCGGCCTTATCGTCGCCTGTATCGATACTGAGACCTTGCCGAAGCTTCTTGCATCTGCGAAGCGCTCATATGTGAGCTACGGCAAAGACGAAAAAGCCGACTACCGGTACGAGAACGTCACCGGATCCCGCGACGGCATCGCCTTCGACATCGTCTATCACGGCAAGAAATATAATATAAAATCGCCCCTCCTTGGCGGGTACAATGCTGAAAATATCACCGGCTGTTTTGCCATGGCCCGCGAGATCGGCATCGCTCCGAGCGATATCACCGACGCCCTCGCTTCGTTTCGCGGCATCAAGCGCCGCCTCGAAAAAAGATACGAGCATATCGTCGCCGTCATCGATGACATCGCTCATTCGCCCGAGAAGACGAAATCGACGCTCGCCATCCTCCGTTCTATATATCCGGGCCTCATCGTCGCCGTATACGAGCCGAATACGGGCAATCGCACGCCCCAGTCCAAGCCTCTTTATAAAGACGCGTTCAAAGACGCCGATACCGTCGTCATACCCCGTCTCACGAAATTAAAGACCGACGCGGACGATCCTGAAAAGACGTTCGACGGCGAAGAGCTCGCCGACGTCATACGCGAGTCATCGCACAAGGACACGCATTATATCGACGATGACGACGCGCTCGTGAAATTCATAACCGAGGCGCGCGGCGAAGGCGACGTCATCGCATTCCTCGGCTCCCACGGCTTCCGCGGAATGATAGAGGATAGCGTAAAAAAGCTCGCCGGAGTATAAAAATTAAAAGAGCCCAAAAGCTCTCTTCAAAAACCGCCAAGGAGCAAGGGTTTTCTCAAAGAGCTTTCGGGCTCTTCTACTTATTTACCTTCATCTACGATTTCGGTCTCGACAACTCCGTTCGCGATCGCAGTGGCTTCGAGCATGATGCCGCATCGATCGCATTCGATGACATGCCCTACGGCTATCTGAGGATACCTCGACATATCGATATCGTTCTTGCATTCAGGACAGACGCACTTCATAGATAGGGTTTAGTTTAGTTAGGCGGATAGAACGCTTTATATACTACTGCAAAAAGGCTAGTATAGGAACGTGAAGACTCCTCAGATCGACGCGCCGGATATAGCCCGTGAACTCGGCCTCGAGAAGGTCTATTTGAAGCGCGAGGATCTCCATCCGTACGGCTCTCACAAGGGCCGCTCCATACCGGTCATGATCGATCTCAAGATCGCCGAGGGCAAGAAAGATTTCGCCATATCGTCGTCCGGCAATGCCGCCCTCGCCGCCATTCGCCATATACAAAAAAGGAATTCGAACGGAGACGGGCTCTCGCTCGCCATTTTCATCGGCGAGAATATCAATCCGACCAAACGCCAGGCTCTCATAGACGAAATCAAGGATCCGGCCATAACGATCGAAGAGACCCCTCGCCCGCTTCAGACCCTCTTCAGGCTCATAGCGGGCGGCGGCAAGGAAAGCCTCCGCCAGTCGACCGACGACGATGCGCTCGCCGGCTATCGCGAGCTCGCGTCCGAGATGGAAGCGACCCCGGACCTCGGCGCCATATTCATCGGCACGTCATCGGGCACGACAGCCGAGGCGCTGGCGAAATATTTCATAGAATCGAGCGCGAAGACGGGCAAATCCATTCCGCAGATCCATATCGTCCAGACGACGGGTAACTCTCCTCTCGCCCGCGAATTTCAAGCGGAAGAAAATGAGCCGGAGATATCTCTCGCCGATGCAATCGTGGACAAGGTCGTCAATCGCCGCGTATCTCTTGTCGATGCGGTAAGACCGACCGGCGGCACAGGCTGGATAGCGTCTAACGCGGATATAGAGCGCGCCATCGCGCTTCTCAAGGCTTCAGGCATCGAAGCCACCGGCAACGGCGCATTAGGTCTCGCAGGTCTCATAAAGGCACGCTCTAAAGGGATCCAGTTTTCTGGGAGCGTTATTTGTATCATCACAGGCAAATAAAAGGAACGTAAAAGGCCCTGAAAGATTCCCCTCGAAAACCACCAAAAGCAAGGGTTTTCTCAGAGAACTTTCAGGGCCTTTCGCCTATCTTATTTGATGTCTTTAAAAGCTTTCACAGAAGTCTTGTACGTCTTCTTGATCGCCTCAATCACGCACACCTTATCCGATGGTTTCGGCGCGAACTTAGCCGCGGCGAGAGCCGCCTTCGCGCTTATACCCGAACCGAGAACGGGAGCGATAGCATACGCCATCCTGAGTTCGCGTACGATCTCTTCGTCAGACGACGCCGCGACGACATTGGTCTCAGGCCTATATGCCGAGAGGCCGCGGATAAATTCGATGTCGCAACCCAAAGCGACGACGACTGCCGCATCGGCCTTCATAGCGGTCTTCAAAGACGCCTCAGCTGCCTTGAACGTCTTTGACGGCTTCACAGGGCGCGCCTCCGCATGGATGAGGTCGCCTTCGGTCGCCTCCGTAGCCTTCATGACTTTGGCCATCATAGCCGTAGCCTCCACCGGATGATCGCCGTATGCGGTCTCGCCCGACATAGACATAGCGCCCGTGCCTTCGATGACGGCATTAGCGATGTCGGAGACCTCGGCGCGCGTAGGGCGAGGGTTCTTGATCATACTCTCGAGGGCCTGCGTCGCGACGATGCAATATTTGCCCATCTCGAGGCATGCCTCGACCATCTTCTTCTGCATATAAGGAACGTTCTCGAGGCCTACCTCGGCGCCGAGGTCGCCGCGGGCGACCATGAGCCCGTCGCAATGCTTCAATATATCGCGGACGTTCTTGAAGCCCTCGCGATTCTCGATCTTGGCGATGATCTTCGGGTTATATTTCGGATAGGTATCCGTGATCTTCCTGATCTCGGCGATATCGGCCTTGCTCCTCATGAACGAATGCGTGATGAAATCGATGTTGTTCTTGGCGCAGAAATGGATGAAGCCCTTGTCCTTCTCGGAGAGAGCGGGGAGCTTGATGTGGACGTTCGGCACGTTGAGGCTCTTCTTGTTCTTGATGAGGCCCGCATTGTTCACGACGCACTTCACGCCCTTCGGCATCTTCTCGACGGCGATGAATTCTATGAGGGCGTCATCGTAGAGGATCACCTCGCCCACCGGGATCTCGTTATGGAAATTCGGATACGTGACGCGGATGACGTTCTTGCCTTTGAAAGCAAGGTCGCCCGAGAACACGACGTGGTCGCCCTTCTTGATCTCGAGAGGCGTCTCGACGTCCTTGGTCCTCACCTCCGGGCCCTTGGTGTCGATAGCTATAGGGATGAGGTTCGAGACCGCCCTGATGTTCTCCACCACCTTGAGGGTCGCCTCTTCGTCCTGGTGCGCGGTGTTAAGCCAGGCGACGTCGGCGCCCGCGCCGAATACGGATTTAAGGAAGTCCACCTCCGAGCGGTTATCTGCTATCTTCGCGAGTATCTTCGTCTTTCGAGTGATCATGTATGCCAAATGTTAATGCTTGTGAAAAGGAAAGACCAGCGTAGGCCGGCGTCCTTTTGTGCGCGTACTAGGATTCGAACCTAGGACCCCATCAGTATCAGTGATGTGCTCTACCAACTGAGCTATACGCGCATATGTTTCGCTTTTCGCGCCCGAAGGCGCTCGTATTTCAAGGGAAAAAGCCTCGAAAATATAGCAAAAACGGGGCCTTTTCGCAATAAAAAAGGCCCCTCTGATCAGGAGGGAGCCTTTTGCAAGACCGAGGCTCGCCGCTCTTACGAGAAGAGCCAGAGCCACCACCAATCGAGGGTGCGGCTGTAAACGATTCCCGGATCGTCATGAGATGCGACCCAAGCGCATCTCATGAGACCGAGGGTCACGTACATACCGATAGGCACCATCGCTATGGCGAGGCAAAGCTTGAGCTTCGCCGTCATGCGGGTCGCGAAGAATCTCGCCACCCTGTCAAAGGCCGTCTCGCGGGGTCCGACCCCGAGATCGGCGAGGGTCCTGGTTTTCATCGTCTTCTGGTATATTATATCAAATATATACAACTTCTGTCAATACCCTCCCGCGCATAGAAAAACCGCCCTGTTGGGCGGTTTTTCGCATATCGAAACATACTGTCTTCTATTTTGTTCCGTTCTGGTTGTAGGTTCTTCCCCTACTTCCAGCAGGTTTTAGATTCCTGCAAATCCGTCCCGAAGGGCGATCGACGCTTTAAGCTCGTATCCGAAGATACGGAGCAGTTTTTCACTTGAAATAATCCACGAGCAGCTTCCGCTACCCGTGCCTTGTTACGACTTACTCCCTGTCATTGAGCTTGCCTTAGGCCGCGACAAGCGCGGACTTCGGGCACTCCCAACTCCCTTGAGTTGACGGGCGG
>DASZXL010000024.1:0-18419 GCA_035545915.1 Minisyncoccota bacterium | reverse complement strand
AAGCCCGATGTCGCCATCATCGCGACGGGAGCTCTCGTTCACAAGGCATTGCTTGCCGCCCGTGAGCTCGAAAAAGAAAAGATCGGCGTCAGCGTCGTGAACCTCGCGACCATAAAGCCTCTTGATGGGGAAACGATCGCTCGCATCGCGAAGGCCGCCGGTGCCGTCGTCACCGTCGAAGAGCATCAGATCGCGGGCGGCATGGGGTCTTCCGTCGCCGAATACCTTGCCGCGAATTGTCCGGTTCCTGTCGAATTCATCGGCGTCCACGATCGTTTCGGCCAGTCAGGCAAACCCGACGAACTCATCGAGTATTACGGCATGGGCGTCTCTCATATCAAAGAAGCCGTCAGGAAGGTCATAAAGAGGAAATAGATGCCCGTAAACGCGCCGCTCCTCATATCCGATATCACGTACACGCTCTTCTTCGTCGTTACGGCGGTCTTCGGTATCTTCGTATACCTTAAAAGTTCGCGAAAGACGTCGCATGTCATGTTCCTTCTCCTGTCTCTCGCCGTCGCCATATATCAGATCGCATATGTCATCGGTACGGGCGCATCGTCGTCGGAAGCTTCGCGCGCCGTGTTCCAATTATCCCTTTCCATCATATTCGTCGTCGCTTTCACCCTGCATTGGATCGTCGCGACCATAGAGCGAGAGAAAGAATATCTGCGTTTCATTATGGCTTTCTATGCGGCGGGCATAGGGCTCCTCGTGCTTTATTTGGTGCGTCCGACGGCATATCTTTTGATGTCCGAGCCAAAGCTCTATTTTCCGAACTACTATGCAGCCGGCAGCCTGTTCTGGCTTCTCGTCGTCTATATCGCCCTTGGATTCATGTTTATTATGCGCGTCCTTTTGAAGGCATATCGCATGGCCGATACCGCGCACAAGAATCGCCTGTCGTATTACATCGCGGCCATACTCATCGGTTTTCCCTTGGGCGCGACGAGTTTCCTTCTCGCATACGACATACCTTTTGATCCGATATATTCAATACCTTTTAACTTCTTTATCGTTCCTCTGGCGTACGGCACGCTCCGCTATGACATCATGAATATCAAAGTCGCGGCGCGAAAGGCTGTCGCATACATGGTATTCGTATTCGGCACCGCTTTATTCATATTGGCCGCCAATGCCGCGCAGACGCTCTTCAGCGTCGCATATCCGTCGCTTCCGGATTGGATAGCGCCTCTGGCATCGGCTCTCGTCATCGTGCTTTTCGCCGGATATGTATGGGAGAAGATGCGCGACCTCGAGATCCTCAAATATGAATTCATCACCGTCGTTACGCATAAATTCAGGACGCCCCTCACGCGCATCAAATGGGCGTCCGAAGTCGTTCGCCGCGAATCAAAAAGCCCCGTCGAGACCGAAGCCGTAGGCGAGATCGAGAGCGCCAATGAGAATCTCGTCGTATTGACCGATATGCTCGTGAGCCTCCGAAACAGCAATGAATCGACATATTATTATGAGTTCGAAGTCGCCGATCTGGCCGACCTTATCGCATCCGTCGCAGGCAATGTAAAACAAAGGGCAGGGGAGAAGGGCGTCATGCTTTCGGTAGCGTGCCCGCCGAAAATCATGTTCGCGAGCGTCGACAAGCGCCGCATCACATTCGCGCTTCAGATCATCGTCGAGAATGCCATCACATATACGCCCGCGAACGGCTCGATCGGGATATCCGTGTCGCAGGACGGCTCGGACGTATATGTGCGCGTGAGGGACAGCGGCATAGGCATAGCAAAAGACGATATACCGAAGATGTTCAATAAATTCTGGCGAAGCAAGGAAGCCAAGGCCGCCGACACCGAAGGCATGGGGATCGGCCTCTTTATGGCCAAAGAGATCGCCGAACGCCATGACGGGGCCATAGAAGTCGGTTCCGAGGGCGTCGGCAAGGGCGCCACATTCACCCTGCGCCTGCCGCTGGTGAAGGAATAGTCCGACCTAGATTCGAATCCCCACATTCTCAACAGGATTTGAACTTCCGCTCCTGCCTTTTGAATGGAAGGCGATGCTACAATGGTCGTGTCAAAACGCATCATCATGCAGCGAAAAGGGGATCACATCCGAATACCGCCGCAGTCCTTGGAGGCAGAACAGGCCCTTCTGGGTTCCGTATGCCTGCGCCCTGAAGCCATCCACGACGTGAACGACATCGTCCGCGAGGACGACTTCTATTCGGACAAGCACCGCGTCATATGGCGCGCCATGACGGAACTTATGCAGAAGGGCGAACCGATCGACCTTCTGTCTCTCTCGAATCGCCTCAAAGACACGAACAATCTCGATCGCGTCGGCGGAGCCTCGTACCTATCCGAGCTCGTGAGCCTCGTGCCGTCCGCGTCGAATGCCCGTCACTATGCAGGCATCGTCCAGAAGAAGAGCATGATGCGCCGCCTTATCCTCGCCGGCGAGAATATCACCAATCTTTCATTCGAAGAGCGTGGCGAGCTCGAAGAGATCATCGATACGGCCGAAAAGCAGATCTTCGACGTGACCAATTCCGTCGGCTCGCACAAATTCACAGCCCTCAAAGACACTCTCGGCGAAGCATGGGAGCGTCTCGAACGCCTCCATGGATCGTCTGAGGAGCTTCGCGGCGTGCCGACCGGCTTCAAAGCCCTCGATAACAAGCTATCGGGATTCCAGAAATCCGACCTCATCATTCTCGCGGCGCGCCCGTCGATGGGTAAGACGTCCTTGGCCCTCGATATCGCCCGAAAGGCCGCCGTCGAGCACGATATCCCCGTCGGTATATTCTCCTTGGAAATGAGCTCGCAACAGCTTGTCGATCGTATGCTCGCTGCCGAGGCGCGCGTCGATGCCTGGAAATTGCGTACAGGAAAAAACCTCTCTATAGACCAAGACTTCACCCGCATCAGGGACGCCATGGCGAAACTTGCGAAGGCTCCTATTTATATCGACGATCAGCCGGGCAACAACATACTGAAGATGCGCGCCATCGCCCGACGCCTCAAATCAGAGAAATCCCTCGGCCTTATCATCGTCGACTACCTCCAACTCATGACGCCGGTGCAGTCGCTCAATTCTGATAACGTCGTTCAACAAGTGACGGAAATTTCGCGCGGCTTGAAAAACCTCGCCCGCGACCTCGACGTGCCGGTGATCGCTCTGTCCCAGCTCAACCGCGCCGTCGAATCCCGCGGCGGCAAACCGCGCCTCTCCGACCTCCGCGATTCCGGTTCGATCGAACAGGACGCCGACGTCGTTATGTTCATCCATCGCGAAAAAGACGAGAGCGGGGAACAGGCGAGGTCGCGCGAGACGACCATTTTGATCGAAAAGCATCGAAACGGCCCTACCGGCGAAGTGCCTTTGGTATTCGACTCCGACAAATCGACGTTCATGTCCGTCGAGAAGGCCGATTTCGGCGAATTCGTTCCCGCGCAGGACGGGTCGTTCTAACGGCGCAAGGGCGCCGTTTTGGTATAATTGACGCACATGGACCACCTCAACCGCCTTCACGACCTCTTCAAGCAATTTCCCGGTATCGGGCCGCGGCAGGCTAAGCGCTTCGTCTATTTTCTCTTAGCCACGTCTGACGGCTATCGATCGGCTCTCGCGAAAGAGATAACCGAGCTTTCTGACCGCGTGTCGGTCTGCACATCCTGCTACCGGTTCTTCGACAGGAAAGGCGTCGATACGCATCGTTGCGTCGTGTGCCGCGACGATTCGCGCGACAGGGAATCTCTTATGATCGTCGCCAAAGACGTCGATCTCGATGCGATAGAGAAGAGCAAGGTCTATAGCGGCTACTATTTCGTCCTCGGCAATACGCTTTCGCTCGTCGAAAAGGAACCCGAATCGAAGATCAGGACCAAGGAATTGGCACTGGTTCTGGAGCAACGCGCGCGGGCGGGCCTCAAGGAAATAATCCTCGCGCTCTCATTAAATAGCGAAGGCGAGAATACGCGTGAATTCGTCGAAAACTACATCGCGCCTCTCGTAAAAGCTCATTCGCTCAAGGTCTCTATTTTGGGCCGCGGCCTTTCGACGGGCACTGAATTGGAATACTCTGATGCGGAGACTATAAAAAACGCTCTTATTGGCAGGAAGCAGGAGACGTTGATGTAACTTATTTCTTCGAGAGTGTGTAGCCTGTAGGGGTATCCGTGATCTCGTATCCGAGTTCCGCTATCGCATCGCGGAGCTCGTCTGATTTTTTCCAATCCTTCGCGACCCGTGCTTCCTTACGTTCTTGTGCGAGGGAGGTGATCTTTTTTGGGAACTCGGCGCCTTTTTCGAACTCATATTTATCATATTCGTACGGCTTATCCAGCCCGAGCAAATGACCGATCGCGGCAAGCGTCGCGAACCTATCGGCGGGGGAGATGTCCTTGTCCTCCATTTTCAATACGTCCCAGCCCAAGGCGAGCGCTTTCGGCGTATCGAGATCGTTCGCTATGAATAGGAGAGCCTTATCATAAAGAGTCTGATCCACGCGTCCGCCCTTCATCGGCAATGCCGACATCGTGGTCGCGAATCTTTTGTACGCCGTAGCCGCCGCGTCGAGAGCCTCCCAGGTGAAATTCATCGGCGTCGAATAGCGCGCGCCGAGCAGGAAATACCGATACGCCATCGGCGAATAGCCGCGCTCGGCGAGCGTTCTGAGCGTTATGAAATTACCCTCGGACTTTGCCATCTTGCCGCCGTCTACGTTTACGAAGGCCGAATGCATCCAATAGCGCACGAATTCATGGCCGGTCGCAGCTTCTGACTGCGCGATCTCATTGTTGTGATGCACCGGGATATGATCGATGCCGCCCGTATGGATATCGATCGGCGTTCCGAGGATCGCCGCAGCCATAGCCGAGCATTCGATATGCCAGCCGGGGAATCCCACGCCCCACGGCGACTTCCATTCCATGTCGCGCTTCTCTCCGCCGTCCGTGCCCGAAGCCTTCGGCGAGAACTTCCACAATGCGAAATCGGTCGCATTCTTCTTCTCGGCGTTCACTCCGATACGTTCGCCTTCGCGGAGTCCTTTGACGTCGATCTTGCCGAGCTTTCCATATCCCGAGAATCTGAACGTATCGAAATATATGCCGTCCGACGTGCGGTAGGTGAAGCCTTTGCGCTCGAGCTCGCGAACCAATGCGATCTGCTCTTTGATGAAATCAGTCGCCCGAGGGAATTTCGTGCCGGCGGTGTCGATATTCAATGCGGCTAAGTCCGCGAAGAAGGCGTCGGTATAGAATTTCGCCACATTCCAGGCAGACGTATGCTCGCGCTTCTTGGCCTTTTCCATCTTATCCTCGCCCGTATCCGCATCGCTCGTCAGATGCCCGACATCGGTGATATTGATGACTTGCTTCGCTCGATATCCCGCCGCCTGCATCACGCGTTTCAATGTATCTGCGAACACATATGCTCTCAGATTTCCGATATGGGCATAGTCATATACCGTCGGCCCGCAGTGATACATGCTCACCGCAGGTCGCCCGAGGCCAAGCATACCCAAAAGGCCCCTCCGCGAAGGCTTAAACGCCTCCGTACGGCCCGTCATGGTGTTATGCAGAAATATCTCGGTCATACGCCTAGAGCCACTTCTTATGAGCTAATACGGCCGCAAAACCGACCCCTATGGCTGCCATGATGCCGCTGAATATCCAGAAGTCATTCGACATGCCGATGATAGGGGCATGCTTGAAATCGATCTCGAACAATCCGATGACGATGCCCACGAATGACATGATGAAGGTGATGCCGGTGAGGGTCATAAGGCTCTTATTTTGTTTGGCTTCCATAAGCGCGCCGTTCGTATCGCGCAGTTCGCGGAGGGAATCGTGGAGGCTGTGTATCGTCCTTACGACCTTGAGGCATTCGCTTTGCGTCATCTCGACATAATGGCTGAATTCGGTGCCGAAGAATCCGTTTGCCGCCGCATCGAACGATCGCAGGACCTCTTCGTGAAGAGACGTCGCGTGCTTGAACGTCAGGAGCTCGCGCGAGGTGTTCGAGAGCTCGAATACCATGGCGCGCTCCTCGCCGCTGAAGGTCTTCCTCTCTATATCTTCGAGCGCGTCGCGCACAGACTCCAGCTCATCCGACAGGGAATTATAGAATTCGCGCATCATGTAATAGAACATGTAACCTGCATGTTCGCCGACGAGTCCGTTTCGGTCCAAGACCGAATTGACCTCGAACATCTTAGCGAATTTATGGAGGGGATCGATGCTGTCGTAGCGCGCCGTGACGATGTAATCCTTGCCGATGATGAAATCGATCTCTTGAGTCGCGTCTTTATGCGTATGCTTCCAGGCGGGGAAGTGCAAAATGAGATAGATGAAGTCCGGATAGCGGTCTACCTTGGATCGAGTCGTGGGGAGGAGGAGCTCTTCGGCCGCGAGAGGGTGTATATCGTACTTCCGCATGAGCTCGCGCACCTCGTCGCGCGTCGGATTCTCGAGGTCGATCCACGAGACCTTCTTGTACGTATAGGTACTGACCATGGACCTAATGATACCATGCTATAATCACCCCATGAATCAATCCAAGAAGCTTTCGCTCGCCTCTATTTTCCTCGTCGCCGTCGTCGGGGCGTTCTTTTTCGGCTGGAGCCAGGGCTCTCATGCCGTGAACGACCAGTCTCTCGTCACGGAGCTCTCGAACAAAGACGAAGGCAAGCCGACCAACGTCGACTTCGCCCCTTTCTGGAAGGCTTGGAACGTCATCAATGAGAAATTCGCGGGCACGACGACTGACGATCAGGACAAGGTATACGGCGCGATAAGCGGCATGACCGCATCCCTCGGCGATCCCTACACCGTATTCTTTCCGCCGAAGGAATCAGAGATATTCGCGACCGAGATAGCGGGCAAATTCGAAGGCGTCGGCATGGAAGTCGGCGTGAGGGACGGCCATCTCGCCGTCGTCGCTCCGATCAAAGACTCTCCGGCTGATAAGGCGGGCGTCAAGGCGGGCGACTTCATCCTCAAGATAAACGACGAGGACGCCACCGCTATGACGACCGATGCGGCGGTGAATCTCATCCGCGGCAAGGCGGGTACGGAGGTCAGGCTCACGCTCGGCCGCGACGGCGTCAAAACGCCGATAGAGGTGAGCATCACCCGCGCCAAGATAGACATGCCGACCGTCACTACCGTCACCAAGGCTGAATCAGGGTCTGCGTCCGGCGGCACCGGCCTCCGCAAAGACGGCGTCTTCGTCATATCGCTTTATAGCTTTAGCGAGAACTCCGCATATCTCTTCAGGCAGGCCTTGAAATCGTTCGTCGATTCCGGCTCCCATAAACTGATCGTCGACTTGCGCGGGAATCCCGGCGGATATCTCGATGCCGCCATCGACATGGCCTCATGGTTTCTCCCTTCGGGCAAGGTCGTCGTCCGCGAGGACTTCGGCAAGGGCCGCGAGGAGACCGTATACCGCAGCAAGGGCTATGACATATTCACCGACAAGCTCCGGATGATCATCCTCGTCGACGGCGGTTCCGCGTCGGCGTCAGAGATCCTTTCGGGCGCTCTCTCCGAGAACGGCCGCGCCAAACTGGTCGGCACGAAAACCTTCGGTAAGGGTTCCGTCCAGGAACTGGTCAATATCACGCCCGACACGTCGCTCAAGGTCACTATCGCGAAATGGCTCACTCCGAACGGCAATTCGATATCGAAGCTCGGTATCACGCCCGACTATGTCGTCGAACGCACCGAAGCCGATTTCAAGGCCCAGCGCGACCCTCAGATGGATAAGGCCGTAGAGTTGCTTTCGGCCGAGCCGTAGTCTAATATCAGAGGCCTAATACAGAACACATGAAAATCGTACTCACCAAAGACGTGAAGGGCGTAGGGAAGAAGCATGACGTGAAGGACGTCGCCGACGGCTTCGCATTGAACAGCCTCATACCGCAGGGCGTCGCCGAAGTGGCGACCGCAGGCGTCATGAAGCGCGTCGATCTCGTCAAAAAGCAGGAGGCTGTCGAGAAGAAGATAAAAGAAGATCTTCTCGCCAAGAATCTCAAGTCCATCCATGACCAGACCGTTAGCGTGGCGATGGAGGCGAACGACAAGGGTCATCTCTTCGCCGGCCTTCATGCCGCCGAGATCGCTCCCTTGGTCAAAGAGAAGACCGGCGTCGACCTCCTTCCCGAGTTCATCGTCCTCGACAAGCCGGTAAAGACGATAGGGGAGCACAGGATCGATGTCAAAGTCCAGGGTCAGTCCGCTTCGTTCACTCTCAAGGTTTCCGCGAAATAAAGCCTCGAAACAGAGCAAAAGAAAAAACCGCCCTTAAAAACCGCCCTTGAGGCGGTTTTTTTCGTGTGAGCCAGATTTACTGGATATGAACGACGTTCTTGACCTTCTTTTTGCCGTTGAAGCCGATCATGCGCTTGGTCGAGTTCACGACCTTGCCCTCTGCGGTAGCGTATATCGTGTAGTCCTTGCCGAGGGCCGTATTCTTGCCCGGAAGGGTATTGAGACCTTCCTGTCGGATGAGGATAGAGCCTATCTTGGCCTTCTCGCCGGCATAGAGCTTCACGCCGAGGTAGCGCGGATTTGAATCGCGCCCGTTTTTTGTCGTTCCGGCTGATTTCTTTGTTGCCATGGGATGTATTTACTAAGGCCATAAATATAGCTTATAGCCGTATTTTAGTCAACTGGCCCCTCGTTTTGAGGCCCGGAAAGGTGCTTGACAAATAGATTTGATGGTGCTATAATAGACTTACATCAGAGTTCACCTCTGGTGATTTGCTTTTAAGGCCAGGCTCTCAAAGATGGAAATCGATAGGGCCCAGCCTTACAGGCACTGAACCTAAACAACCTATTATGATCGAGCTTACGACCAGCCTCCTCATGCTCGCTACGGCCTTCACCTCGGTAGGCGCTTCGGCGCAGACCGACAGGGGGACGGATGCGACCGCCGGGGCTACTACGACCGCTGCGATCGAGCGACCTCTCTCTACGCTCTCTACCGAAGCCTATGTCCGCGATTACTTCAAGGATACGCCTATATTGGCCGAAGTCGCGCGCTGCGAATCGACCTTCAGGCAGTTCGGCTCGGACGGCAACGTCATCAGGGGTAAGGTGAACAAGAACGACGTCGGCGTGATGCAGATCAACACCTATTATCACGAAGACACGGCTGAAAGCCTCGGTCTCGACATCTACACCATCGACGGAAACCTTGCCTACGGCAAGCATCTCTACGAGAAGTTCGGCCTCGATCCGTGGAAGAGCTCATCGAAGTGCTGGAAAAAGCATCTCGATATAGCCCAGAGCTAACAAAACAAGAGCCCGCATGTCCGTTAAGGATGTGCGGGCTTTTGGTTTAAGGCTTTCTCGCGGTCACGACGAAGTGATTCACCAGTCCTTCGAATCCGACGTCGTATTCCATGTCCCTCTGCTCGTGGATATTCTCGATGCGGAGGCTTTCGAGCCGCCGATCGATATCCTGTTTCGAGGAGAACGCGACATCGGTCCAGATCCTTTTCATGAAATGATCCGCGCCGATGAACGTGGCGGCGAAGACGCCGCCTGGGGCAAGCGATCCGAGGACACGCTCGACCAACTCTTCGAAGCCCTCGATCCCATGATATTGGAGCGAGTACAGGGCAAAGATAAGGTCGTACTTTTCACCGAAATCGAAGTCGCCGAAGAGGACCGGGTGGAAGACGAATCGTCCGCTGAAGTCATGCGCGAGCGCCGACGCGTAAGGCCTTACGACCGGCGAAGCGTCGACTCCCGTGACGAGCTCCGCGCCGTTCTCGAGAAAGAACCTGGAATCGCGGCACGATCCGGGTCCGAGCTCGAGCACGTGGGGATTCGGCCTCGATCGTTTGATCAGAGCCAGAGAAGATCGGGCCAGGTCTGACGGGGGAGCATGCCGCGTGCGTCTGCAGTAGCTGTACCAGTCGTCGAAAGAGACGAACGGAGTTTTGGAGGCGGTATTCAGAGTTCTCATAGAGCGAGATTTGAGGTTGAAGGGGCTTGTGAAGTTCTCGGCAAACTCTACACCAAGTGCGAAAGGAAACAAGCCGCGGCGCGCATCCGAATGACCGGCCTTATGCGGTTTGCGGCCCTAGGGGATAGTGATATAGCATGTCGCACAATATATCTTTTCGGTTGTTAATATATACGCACAGGCCTTTAAACAACCTTAAACAAAAAGCCGGGCGCATGTGCCCCGGTCTTCCTAATCTCTGAAGCCTCTCGGATTTTTATTTATTGTCCCAACGGCTGGTATCCCTGATTCCCTACGTTCGTAAACCTCTGAGCAGCGTTCTGGAGTTCCGTAGGAGCGCCCGCGTCTATGCGTCCCAGATTATGCACGAATGCCTGCCAGAGGATGCCGATGAAGATATTCTGATAGAGATACAGGATCGGGCCCTTGATATGATCCCAGACGAACGATACGCCGCTCCAGGCATAGCCGAGGTTCGATTGAGTCTGCGGAGCCTCGATGATGGCGCGCAAATCGTATCCGAAGAAGCTCAAAACGATGATGATGACGAGCGCAAGGATGACGTACTTAATCATATGAATAGTATAGCAAAAAGCTCGCCGTAAGGGGCGAGCTTCGCGAGGGTGTTCAGTTTTCCCAGCTGACCTTAAAGCCCAGTTCTTCGAGGCGCTTTTTGCATGTCCGGAGGGACCCTTTGCCGAAATCGTGGAACTTCAGGACGTCTTCCGCCTTGAGGCGGATCAGGTCGCCGACGCGGCGTATTCGATTCCTGTCGAGGGCTGCCTCGATCCGATACGGAAGCCCGATCTCATGGATCGACTGGTCGAGAGGGGTCTTTAACGGGGCTTGTTGAGGCTTTCCATGGGCGGTTTGAGCGGTTTGGAGGGTGTGCATTTGCACTTAACCTACTCCCCTTGCGGCCGATGTCAACTACGTCTAGAGCTTCGGCAGGTATGCCATCGGATCGAGATATGCGTTCGTAGGGGCGGCGACGGTCTTGATGCCTGCGCAGGTTTTTGAATTAAGGGCTGCCGAGTCCACGATGCGTATGCCCTCGGTCACGTATACGCCGAAATGGAGGTGCGGACCGGTGGCATAGCCCGTGTCGCCGCTATACCCTATGGTATCGCCCGTGATGACCGTATCGCCCGGCTTCACCGATACCACCGAAAGATGTCCGTATATGGTCGACAGGCCGTTCGGATGCTTGATAAGGACGAATTTGCCGTACTGGCAGCCGCTCTTGTATTTGGTCGGCTCGGTATCGGATACGGTGCCCGAAAGCGCCGCCTTGACCGGCGTGCCGATCGATGCGGCCAGATCTATGCCTCCGTGGGTGCCGGATACGTAGAGGCGCTTGGCCGAGACGGTCTTGCCGAAGAGCTGGGTGATCCTGATGCTGTCCAGAGGCCATGACAGCACGCCTGTTTTAGCGGTCGGCACTTCCCCGGGCTTCAACGTCAGTTTGAGCTGGGATTCATAGCTGAAGAGCTCTTTCTCATACGCCTCGCGTTCCTCGATCTTGTCGGCGAGTATCTTTTTATACTCAGCCTCCTTGCCCGACGTCTCGACGAGGAGCTTCGATTTCTGATCCTTGGTCGCGGCTACGGTCGCTTGCTCCCCAACGAGGCTCTTCTGATACGACTCGAGCTTCGATTTCTCCCCCGCCGCCTCGTCCTGTTTCGAAGCAAGGGTCTCGGAGAGCTCATGGAGCTCGTCATAGCGGTCTTTGACCTTAGTCCTGAGGCTCTGGACCGCATTCATATAGTCCCATGTCGCCGATATGCTCTTATTGTTAAGGAAATTCTCGATCGGAGACTGAGATTCGGTCAATGCGGTGTCGCGGATGCTCGCGGAGATGGCCTTGGAGGTGGCGGCGATCCTCGCCTCGGTATCGTCTATGTCCTGATCGAGCTCTTTTATGGTGAGGGCGGTCTTCGATATCTTCTGGGTCGTGAGGGCGAGATTGGTTTCGAGCTTCTTCTGCGTCAATTCGAGGCTTTTGAGCGCGTTCGAGAGCGTCTGCGCCTGTTGAGACGTCGAATTGAGGAGCGTCGAGTACTGGTCGATCTGCTTCTGGAGGTCGGCGATCTTCTGGTTGTTATCGGCGATCTTGGCGCGTATATCCTCTGGCGAGTCTGCCGCCGATGCGGGCAAAGCCGCCGTAGCGAGCATGACGGCGAGGACGGCTATCTGCGCGAATCGCGCGCGCGGGTTACGGAAGCTGTGTTTTGGCATCAGCGGTTGTCTTTATGAGCCGAAGCGCCTGTTCGATGCGTTGGATGGTCGCGACTTTTCCGAGGATGGCGGCGAGAGTGAAGGGATTCGGCGATCGGTCTTTTCCGGAGAGGGCGTATCGAAGAGGCCAGAGGACGTTTCCCCTGCCCTCGGCTTCGGCATACGGCCAGATGGCGGCTTTGATCCCTTCTTCGTCCCATCTCTTGTCGGGAATGCCTGCGAGAGCCGCTTTGGCATAATCGAGATGCCTCGCCGCAGGCGCGAGGTCGACGTCTTCCTTCCATTTAAGCGACAGGGCGTCATACGCCGGCTCGGCGAAATAATAATCGAGGTCTTGCGCCGTTATAAGCGCGTCTATGTCCCCGAACGTGCTCACGCGCTCGAGGAGCACGGGCGCAAGGCGCTGCGCGCCCTCGTCCGTGAGATTCCATTTCAGATCTCTGGCCCGTTCGGATGAAAGTATGCGGGACCTGATATCCGATGCGAGGAGAGCGGGGTCGACGCGCTTCAGGTGCTCTTTATTCACCCAGCGGAGCTTCTCTTCGTTGAATATGGCGCCCCCCTTCTGGACCTTGGACAAGTCGAACGTCTTTATGAGTCCGGCACGATCGAATATCTCCTGCTCGGTGCCCGGATTCCAGCCGAGGAGCGCCATATAATTCAAAAGCGCGTCCCGCATGAAGCCGATATCGCGATAATGGGTTATGGCTTTCGCGCCGTGGCGTTTGGAGAGCTTGGATCGGTCGTGCGCCAAGACGAGCGGCAGATGCGCATAGGTCGGTATAGGGGCGCCGAGAGCCTCCATGACGAGTATTTGCCGCGGGGTATTCGATATATGGTCTTCGCCGCGGATGACATGGGTCACGCCCATGAGAAAGTCGTCGAGGACGACGGCGAAATGGAATATGGGCTCCGTGACGCTCTTCGCTATGACGAAATCGCCGAGGTCGGTCGTATCGAATTCGATCTCGCCGCGGATGAGATCGTCGAAGCGGACCTTCTTATTCGGATTTTTGAATCGGATGGCCGATTTGCGCGGGCCGGGGTTCTCGCCCTTGGCGGCTCGGGCGGTCTCTTCTTCGGCGCTCGATACATAGACCTTCCCTTCGGCTATTAGTTTTTCGAGATACTGACGATAGAGCCCCCCCCTTTCCGACTGGCGGTACATCTCATCATATTCGAGGCCGAGCCATTTGAGGCTGTCGACGATATTATCTTCGTATTCTTTTTTAGATCGAGCGGTATCAGTATCCTCGATGCGGAGGATGAACTTGCCCTTGTTCTGGCGGGCATAGAGATATGCGAACACGCCCGTGCGATAGTTTCCGGCATGCAAAAGCCCTGTCGGTGACGGCGCAAAGCGAGTCACGACGCCTCCGCGCCTTCTGTCCCCGGTTTTAGCGCCGGCATGGCCTTTGGCACCGAAATTCCCCTTTAAAAAGGCCCTGATTCCTGAAATCATGGGGCCATTATATCACATTCCCGGCAGCAAAAACCGCCCCGACGGAGCGGCCTCTACCTTTGTCGAAAAATAAACGAGCCCTATGAATGCGTCAGAGCGATATCGATGATCTCCCGGGCTATCTTGTCTGCCGCATCGCGGTGCGCGAACGATTCAGCGCCTTTGCGCATGCTGTCTGCCACATCGGTCTTCTCTATGATCCTGTCGATCTCGGCCGCCAGAACATGCGGGGTCAAATTCACCTCTTCGATGACCGAACATCCTCCCGCGGCGGCATAGGCGAACGCATTCGACGTCTGATCATGCGAAATCTCCTCCGGTATAGGGATGATGATGGCCGGCACCTTCCAGAGCGCGATCTCGAATATGGTCGATCCTGCGCGCGAGATGATCAGGGATGAAGCGCCGGCCGCCATGCGCAAAGCGAGCGCGTTCAAATACGCGAATGGCTTGTACCTATCGCGATGGATGCTCTCATTTAAAATGACGCGCGACGTATTCGTCATTTCGTCGATATTGTCCTTGCCCGTCTGGTGGATAACGTAATATTTTTTGACGAGGTCGGGCAAAATGCCGATGACGGCCTCGTTTATGCGCTGGGATCCCTGCGATCCGCCGAGGATGGTGATGGTCGGTATGGTGTCGTCGAGCTTCAGATATTCGCGAGCGCCTTCGGTGATGGGCTCGGCGATGTCTTTCCTCACCGGGTTACCGGTAAAGGCGACTTTGTCCGCGGCGAAGTACGATGCGGCCTCTTTGTACGAAACGGCTACCCTTTTGGCGAACTTCCCCGCCCACCTATTCACGCGACCAGGATGCGAATCTGACTCATGGATGACGACCGGAATGCCCAAAATACGGGCCGCGAAGAGCACAGGAAACGACACATAGCCGCCTTTACCGAATACGACGTCGGGATATATGCGCCACACCGCGCCGACGGCTTTTATGACGCCGAGGGCTGTTTTAAAGGCGTCGGTGACGTTCCAGATAGAGAAATAGCGACGCACCTTGCCTGCATAGGAGCGCTCGAATACGATATTGTTCTCGAATAATGCGCGCTCGTCATACTGTGACGGCGCCATGTAATAGAGGGACGCGTCCAAGAGCTTTTCGTCTTTGGCTATAGCGCGTATGGATTGAGCGATCGCTATCACGGGATAGAAATGTCCGCCAGTGCCGCCGCCGGTAAGGAGTATCTTCATTGCGTTATCTTAGCATACCCATTCCGAACTCCGGTCTATCTGCGGAGCCGAGCCGTCCTCGATATATTAAGGAGTATGCCCGATTCCGCCAATACGAAAAGGAGCGCCGTGCCGCCCTGCGATACGAAAAGAAGCGGTATGCCCGACAGAGGCAATACGCCCGCCATTGCGCCGATATTCACGAACGATTGGACGATGATAAACGTCGCTATGCCCACCGCGAGAAGCGTTCCGAATTGATTCTCGGCGCTGAGCGCGACCTTGAGCGTTCTCAATCCGAAGAATACATAGAGCCCGAGCAATACGAGCCCGCCTATGAGCCCGAATTCCTCCGCCGCGACGGCGAATATCGAATCGCCCACCGGCTCGGGGAGATAGTTGAATTTCTGTATGCTCTGGCCGAAGCCGCGGCCTGTTATCCCGCCCGAGCCGATGGCTATGAGCGACTGATTGATCTGATATCCCGATCCCTGCGATGCCCCCGCCGACGGATCGAGGAATGTTTGGATGCGCGCCATGACGTATGGTCGCGCGAATGCCAAAAGCGCGAGGCCGATGAGGCCCACGGCGCCCAGAGATACGATGTGCCGCCACTTCCCTCCCGCCGCGATGAACATGGCGACTAGTGCCGATGCGATGATGATATACGTGTCGGTGTCGGGCTGAAGAAGGCACAGAACGCCCGTCACGAAGAGCATAAAACAAAGCGGGATAAAGCCTTTTTTAAAGTCAGAGGCCTTGTCTTTTATGAATGACAGCCACGCGGCGAAATACATGACCGCGGCAATCTTCAAGACCTCGGATACCTGAAGCGAGAACGGCCCGATGAGAAGCCAGCGCGTCGCTCCTCCATGATTCAGTCCGACGCCCGGGATGAATATGACGAGGTTGAGCACGACCGCGCCTGCGAATATCCAGAACGACATCTTTCGCCAGTACGTATGGTCGATCCGCGAGAACGCATAGAGACAGACGAGGCCCGGCAGAAGGCCGAAGAATATCTGCTTGAACGCTATCGACCCGAAATGAGCCGAATCGCGCGCCAAAAGACCGAGCGATGCCGACATGAATATCAAAAAGCCCGCGAAGACGAGAAGGGATATCGATACGAGGAGCCGCGTGTCCATCCGCTGTTTGCGCATCCGTCCATGATATCACGCGACATTGCGTCTCGCGGGCCGTTTTGTGCAAAAGAAAAGCCTCCGGATGTATCCGGAGGCTTGTTTTAGGCGGGAGACGCGTTGGGCGCGCCTCGTATTCGCCAGGTAGAAACCCGAGATTGGGACGATCCTGTGAAGGACCGGTCTCGGAGAAACCCGTTTTCGTTCATATAGCCCGCATCGTGCGAAACGACGGCCGCATACGATGTTGGTACACCGTACTGCACGGAGGCTCATGAAGCGATGTCGCGCTCAAATCGGGAACACATACGGACCCGAGAGTCGCGGCGCTTGCAAGGAACTACTCTACTGGCTAATAGTATAGCATCCCTACAATATTTTGTCAAGCAATAAAAACCGATTTCTGTAAAGAGCCTTATACACGCCTCTATATGGCCTTATTTGACCGCCGCCGAGCGCGCGTTGAGATATTGTATGGTCGATCTGACCAACACCTCGAGGTCTTTGAACCTGCCGTCATAGGACGAGCCGAGGACGGATATGATGACCGGATGATTGAGGCCCGCATTGAAGGCCACGACCAGGTTCCCTCCCGACAGGTCGGTATAGCCGGTCTTCGATCCGATGAGATTCGGTATATTCGGTATGGCGAGATCCGTATTCACGGCGGTATGCGGATAGTTATGCGACGATATGGTCGTCTGCTGCAATGCAGTTGCCTCGATGAGGTGCCGGTCGGTCTTCATGATGTGGTCGACGAGATATGCGACGTCGCGGGCCGATCCATACGCTCCAGACGTCGTCTTGTCGATATCGAGGCCTGATGCATTCGCGAATCGCATATCGGTCAGCCCTATCTTTTTGGCTGCGGCATTCATATTTCGGACGAAGAGCTCTACGGGCATGGTTGAAGTGCTCGATATCTGAAGTCCTGCCGCCCTCGCGACTGCCTGTATGCCGTCGTTCGATGACGTGACGAGGCTGAAGTCGACGAGGTCGCGGATATTCCATTCTTCGCCGACGTAGAGGCCGCTGTCGCCTTCCTGTCTGATGTCGTCTACGGCGATGCGCACGAGGACGTATTCCGGAACGATCTCAGTCGCGGTGAGAGCCGTCATGAGCTTAGTGAGAGATGCGAGAGGGCGTTCGGAATCAGGGTCTTTAGCGTAGAGGACTTTGCCGTCGCGGGCATCATAGACGAATGCTGATCCTGCTTCGACCGGTGTATAAGGAAAAAGGAGCTCTTGGACGGTCGTCGTGCCGGTCGCGACGAGAGGATTGGTCGGTACCGTCGGCGCATTCGGCCGTATCCACCAAAAAAACAGCGCCACGACAAGCGCCAAAAGGCTAAGCTCGAGTCCGGCGATGCTTTTAGGATTCATGATTCGGTACAGATGGGGTCGGGTCAGGGGCTTCGTCCGGTTTCGTCTCTTCGTCGGCGAATGCCTGGAATTCGGCTTTTACTTTGGCGAAGTCGGGGAGATCGTCTGTCTTCGCGACGCCGAGATGGGCAAGGAGGTCGATCGACGCTTTGTACGAATATCCCCTGCCCTTGCCGTCGGCGGTTTCCGTGACGCGTTCGATGAGGCCGCGGATCAAGAGATTGCGCAGGATGAACGACGAATTCACGCCGCGGATATAATCTATTTCGGATCGTCTGACCGGACCCTTGTAAAGGATGATGGCGAGAGTCTCGAGGCCCGCCTTGCCGAGATCGCGCATGAGCTCGTCTTTGGTGAGTCGTTCTATGAGCGCGGACGCTTCCGGCGCCGTTCGCATCTCGATCTCCGCATCGATGCCTATGCCGTTGCGCATAATCCGAAGCCCGCGCGAGGCAAGGCTTGTCTCAAGCGCCGTGATCGCGCTATTGAGCTCTTCTGCGGTACAGCCGAGCGCCGTCACGGCCTTTTTCACGCTCATCGGCTCTCCTTTCCAGAAAAGTAGCGCTTCGAGTTTGGTCTCAAGTGTCATATCCAGAGTATATCGTTAGTATTTCGGTACGCCAACGCCTTCGGTCTCCATGTGGATGTCGTCGAAATGGCGCTCCTGCGTGACGTTGATGATGCCCTGTTTGACGAGCTCGAGCATGGCCAGAAACGATACGATGACGTCGACTTTCTTGGCTTGCGCTTCCGCCGCGCCCGATCCGCCTGCGCCGCCATGGCCCGAAAATTCCCGAAAGCTCATACGGAGGCTTTCGGCGACGCGTTTGGTCAGGTTTCCGATCATTTCCTCGAGGGATATGACCTTGTCGACGACGATCTTCGGCAGGAATTCGCGTTTAGGCAGATTGGCGAGGGCGCGACCGGCGGCGGCGAATATGTTAGCGACCGTCATATCGGTATCCGGCGAGAAGACAGGGTCGAGTCTGCGCTCGCCGCGGGCGAACATGACGTTCGCGCCGAACAAGGGCTTCAGTTTGGCCGACAGGTCGCGCATGCGCTCATAGAT
>DASZXL010000023.1:0-8627 GCA_035545915.1 Minisyncoccota bacterium | reverse complement strand
GCGTCGCTCCTATGCCGGCGTCAGGCGAGCCTCCGCCTATCACCGTTCGCGGCTTCGAGCCGTCCGCGGGGCCGATGACGCCTTTCTCTTCGAGGAGATCCATGAGTCGCGCGGCGCGGGAATAGCCGACGCGGAGCTTGCGCTGAATATACGACGTCGATGCCTTACCGGCCTCTATGACCACGCGCTTGGCTTCTTCATACATATCGTCATCGCCGCCATCACCCCCTCCTTCATCCATAGATCCCAAGGGATCCGAAAGGGAATCGTCGAGCGTCGCGGAGAATATCGCATTGTCGTTTTTTACGGCATTCTCGGTGAGGTTTATCTCATCAGGCAGGTCGGTCGCATGGCTGTCGGCGAGGAATTTCGCGACTTTCTTTACCTCGTTTTCAGATATATAGGCGCATTGGATACGGGTAGGTTTGGACATCTCGCCCGAAAGATAGAGCATATCGCCCGCGCCGAGGAGCTTTTCAGCGCCCGGCTGGTCGAGGATGGTTCGGGAATCGATCTGGGATGCGACCTGGAGGGCGAGGCGGGCAGGGATGTTCGCCTTGATGAGGCCGGTGATGACGTTAACCGAAGGCCTCTGGGTAGAGAGCATCAAATGGATGCCGACCGCGCGCGACATCTGGGCAAGGCGCACGATGCCGGCCTCCAACTCGCGCGGATAGGTCTGCATGATATCGGCAAGCTCGTCGATGATGACGACGATGTACGGCATTGCGTCCAAAGGCTTCTCGGTCCCTTCCTCGCCGTCTTTTTTGACCTTCACCTTTTTAAGCGACGGCTCGAATATGTTCTTGTGATAGGACTCTATGTCGCGGACGCCGTGGCCCTGAAGGATGTCATAGCGCCTATCCATTTCTTTCGCCGCCCACTTGAGGGATAGAATGGCTTTCTTCGCGTCGGTTATAACGGGGGTAAGAAGGTGCGGGATCTTGTTATAAAGCGTGAGTTCGACGCGCTTCGGGTCGATCATGATGAACTTAAGCTTGTCCGGACCCATGCGATAGAGAAGGGAGACGATAAGGGCATGAATGGTGACCGATTTGCCCGAACCGGTAGCGCCGGCGATGAGGAGGTGAGGCATTTTCGCCACATTGGCGAAATGCGATTTGCCCGAAATACCCTTGCCGAGCGATACGAGAAGGGGTTTTTCCGATGTCTGGAACTCTTCGGTCGAAAAAAGCGTGCCCAAGCCCACAGTCGTTTTGGTGGTATTAGGTATTTCGATGCCCACAAGCGATTTTCCGGGAATAGGAGCCTCGATACGGAGGGGATGGGCCGCCAATGCCAGAGCGAGGTCGTTCTGAAGGGCTACGATACGCGAAAGTTTGACGCCCTCAGCCGGTTTAAAGGCATAGCGGGTGACTGACGGGCCGATGGACACCTCGTCCATCTCTACGTCGATGCCGAAATTGGCGAGCGTCCTCTTTATGATGTTCGCATTCGCCTTTACGTCGCCGGTCTCAGGGCGGCCCTTATCGCGCTCGAGGAGAGAAAGAGGTGGCGGGGTGTACGGACCGGTATCTTTGGCGGTCGATCGTATGAAATCCTTCGACTCTTCTTCGGGCGCGGCGACTTTGACGCCTTTCTCCGGTTTCCTCTCTTCTTTAGGCTTCTCGACAGTCTTCTCCTTTCTCATGGCAGGCGCCTCTTCGAGAGGGAGGGCGAGCTTTACATCCACTTCCTCTTCATAATCGTCTTCATCCTTCTCTTTCTTATCTCGCGAGAAGCTGAAGAGGGATTTAAGGTCGAGCTCGTCGTTGAACGCTATGAGGACCGATATGACGACGAATGCCGACAAAAATATAAGCGAAGCGGACGTATCGAAGAGCTTTACGAAAGGCCAGGCGACGGCGATGCCGAGGTAGCCGCCGTTCGCGAGAGAGCCCGTAGGCGCAGGAGATACGATCTCTATGATGCCGAGGACCGCGACGAGGAAGAGGGCCGAGCCGTAGAGCTTTGCGGTATCGAAATGCTTGTGGAGGTTCCTGAGGAAGGTGAGTGCAAGGACGATGAATATAAGAGGGAGGAGATAGTAGCCTACGCCGAGAAGCCTGTAAAAGCCCCAGAACGTCCAATAGCCCGCTCGGCCGGCTTTATCCCAGATCGTAAGGCCGATGAATATAGAGAGCACCAGGAATACGACGGCGAATATACCCTGAACCGTCTCGTCAGGAAGGCTCCTCAGAAAGCCTCTCTTTTCTTTCTTCGCGCGCTTAGGCGCGCGCTTCTCTCGCGGTCCCTGTTTATCGGATCCTTCCTCGTCTTCGGTCTCCTCGATATCGAGGTCGTCGTTCTTTCGCTTGGCCATGATGATGAATTATATCACCTGATGCCTCGGTTCAGAGCGTCTTTCGCGGCGCGGTCTTATCCCATCCTATTTGCGCGCTCCCTGATTCCGTGGCGCACGCAGGGCAGGGGCTTTACGTCCTTTACGGCGGGTCTATAATGGACATCGCATCTCTTGACATTTTTTGTTAAAGACATTATTGTAAAGGACACTTTTTCCTCATCGATCGACCCTACGCATCAAGGACAAATTTAGTAAAAGACACCCTTATAACCCTTAATTTATAAGCATATGGAAGGAAAGCCTCATAATCAGGATAAAGAGCTGGAGCCTCGTTCCGAAGAGAGGGGTCTCAATGCCCGCATCGTTTTCGGTCCGAACAGGCACTTCGCTTTCATATACAAAAAGACAGAGAAGCTCGTCGCGGCGATCTATATGATCACCAATTTTATAAAGGATAACGAGCCTTTGAAATGGAAGATCCGCGAGGCCGCTTTGTCCCTCATGGAGCTCAATCTCGACTGGGTATCGGTGTCCCTCGCGGAGCGCCGCGACCTTCTTCGCGAATATCGCGCTTTGGCTCTCGAGATTGTCTCGCTTTCGAGCATAGCCTCCCATGCTGGCCTTATTTCAGGCATGAATTTTGATATCCTCTCGCGCGAATTCAACGGCCTCGTCTCGGTCATAGAAAAAGACGAGAATAAGCAGGCGAACGAGGAGACCGTCATCCTCGATCCGTCCTTTTTCGCGGCAGGGGAGCCGGAGCCTCTCCGTCCGGCAGAGGCCGTATCTAAAGGACAGGTTTCCCAGCCATCAAGGACATCATCGATTCCTTCGACAGAGGCCGCTCTCCCGATCCGCAGACACGAGAGCTCGCCGGTCAAAGACACCGAAGCCAGGACTTCGAAGGCGCCAGAGTCAAAGGACAGCCGCCAGGCCATCATAATCAGGCTCCTTTCCAAGAAAAGCGGTCTTAATATCAAGGACTTCGCCCAGAGCATCAGGGGGGTGAGCGAAAAGACCATCCAGCGAGAGCTTCTCGCTATGGTAGCTTCAGGCGTCCTCAAAAAGGACGGCGAAAGGCGCTGGAGCACCTATTCTTTGGCCCAAAACGCCTAGATCGGGCCTTGACGGCCCTTACCCCTCGATGACTTGCTTTTTGGCCTTTTTTCGTATACTATATAGAGGTGGTATAAAGCCATAGGAAAAGGCCTTATATAGGGCCAGTTCCGGCTTTATCCACATAGTTATATTGTGCGGCTATGGGGCCCATCATATAATTGACAGGCTACAGAACCCCAGCCTCTTTCCGTACTCTCGACCATTGAAAACCGCATAGCGATCAAGATAGTTTCAGCCGACCAGTATGTCCCGGCCGGTCTACCGATATTCAGTCCGTCCTCATCATCCTTATAACTATGCCTTTGGGGTCGAGTCGACCCAGCGTTCTGAGATCGAGCCCTTCATCGAAAGATGGAGGACTCGACACCAGAGCGCTGGGAAAATAAATCCCAGAGGAATAGTCGAGAGCCCGTGACGAAAGTCATCGGCTCGCATCCTCTCTCTCGCCGTCGATAAGCGGGGAAGAGGATGAAAGATTATTCAGTCGGTTAATCAGGAAACGGAGCATCGTTTATCAATCAAAGCCTCCGCTTCCTCATTACTAGAAGTACACACAAACAATGCAAATCAAATCAACTTCGAAGGTTGTTGCAGCTGTCCTTGGTTTCACCATGGCGCTCACGGTCTTCGCAGCAGTAGGGGCTTCGGCAGCTTCGGCACAGGCAATGACCTTGACGCAGCTCGTCAACCTCTTTATCCAGATGGGTATCATCTCTCCTGACAAGGCTTCGGCCGCGTTGGCAGCAGTGAACTCGTCGGCTTCGGTCACCTTCACGAAGGACCTCACCGTAGGTTCGTCGGGTGCTGATGTCACCGCTCTCCAGAACGCTCTCGGAGTATCGCCAGCAACTGGCTACTTCGGCTCGCTCACGAAGGCGGCTGTCGTCGCATACCAGTCGTCGAAGGGCATCCCTGCGACGGGCTACGTAGGTCCGCTCACCCGAGCGTCCCTCAACGGCACGTCGTCGACGACCGTAGGCGGCTCTTCTAACCCAGTAGTAAACTCTGGCGTTGAAGGCATCCTCACCGTAGACGCAGGTTCGATCTCGAACATCACGCTCTACGAAGGTCAGACGATGGTTCCAGTCGTATCGCTCAAGCTCCAGTCGAAGCTCTCGGACATCAACGTCCAGCGCGTTCAGCTCGATCTCGGCGCTAACACGACCATCTACACCAAGGTCTTCAAGACCATGTACATCGTAGATGACTCTGGTAAGATCCTCGCTCAGGCAGACCTCAACAGCAACACTGTTGTTAAGTCTGGCTCGACGTACCTTCTCACCATGGGTGGCTTCAGCTACAACGTTCCAAAGGACTCTACGAAGTACTTGACCGTTAAGGCTGACCTCTACTCGTCGATCAAGTCTGGCGACCTCACCTCTCGAACTATCACGGTTCCTGCTAACGCAGTCCGCGGTACCGACGGTGCAGGCATCGACCAGTACGGTCCAGTGTCGCAGTTCTCGCAGACGCTTTCGCTCTCGGGTTCGCTCACTGACAACGCTCAGCTCCTCGTTTCGACTGATGCCGCTAACTTCCTCGCTTCGGATGTAGTTGCCGCTTCTGGTGCAAACAACAACCAGTACGACAAGCTCCCTCTCCTCGCGTTCGACGTTCGCGCTCAGAAGGATCAGGTAGAGATCACCGACCTCAAGGCTACGATCTCGTCTACGGGTACCGGCAACGCTACGGCGACTGCCGCTTACCTCTACGACGGCTCGACGCTCCTCGGCTCGGCTTCGGTCAACACCTCGACTGGCGTCGCTTCGTTCACGAACATCAACTACTGGGTACCTCAGGACACCACTAAGGTCCTCACGATCAAGGCTGATATTCAGAACGCAGGCGCTACTGCAACGAACTTCAGCGCTGCCGTTACTGGTAGCTCTCAGGTCTTCGCTCAGAACAGCCAGGGTACGACGGTCACCCCATCGGGTACCGCTACCGGTAACGCCTTCTCGACCCGAAATGTAGGCCCTGTCTTCACCCTCAACTCTGCAACGATCTCGAAGTCGGCAACGGCTTCTCAGAACAACACGTCGACCTCTACGGCTGACGCTACGTTCAACCTCACGATCACTGCAGTAGGTGGCGACATCTTCTTCGGCGATCAGGCTGTTGCTTCTACCTTCGGCTTCACGGTCTACCAGAACGGTGCTTCGGCATCGCTCAGCAACACTTCGAGCGTTGCATGGTCTCGACCATCGACGGGCGTTGTTAACACGACTGGTTCTCAGGCCTTCAAGCTTGCCCAGAACAACTCGGTTACCCTCCCTGTTGACTACGTCTTCGAAGGCAGGACGACTGCCGGCTCTCTCCTCACGACCGGTTCTTACGCTGTCGGCCTCGCGAGCGTAAAGTGGTCTACGAGCGAAGTAGCAGCTTCCTCGACCTCGAACTTCATGGCTGGTCAGACGGCTTGGAGGACGGCAGCTGTATCGCTCCCTTAACGGAAGCGTACAGAGCCTACTTCGACCGAATGGTCTAACGTAAGTTCAAACAAAAGCCGCATCGCAAGATGCGGCTTTTGCGTTGTCTATATATAATAGACGCATGAAAGAACAGCATAGAGAGCCGTCGGGACAGGGAGGCTTCATCATGAAGATCGTGCTCATCACGGTCATGATCTGTATCATATTCATACTTCTCGCATCGGCGGCGCAGTATGTGCCGAAGAATATAGGCGGCGGCACGATCAGCTCTCCCGGCGGATACGGAAATTCGACCGACGGCAACAATCCGCTCCTCGGCTTTCTCGATGGAGGGACCGGCTCATACGGCGGCTCCGGCGGCACGATATCAGGCGGTAATAGCGACATACTTTCCGGTCAGCGCTCGGCATATGTGGGCAAGGTCTCGCTCGGTATCGGCAATGCGAGCTATTCCATACAGCCGTTCGAGGAATACGTGACTTTACGCAATTACGGCGGCTCCTCGGTCGATATAACTGGCTGGACGCTCACGAATAGCAAGGGCACGCGCCCTATACAGACGAGCCAGAACAACTATATATATCCCGTCGCCGACTCCGCGACCATCGGGAAGGGCACGCAATTCCTCGATCCATCGGGCAGATTCGCGATCGGCGATATCGTTCTCGCGCCGGGGGACTCGGCCATCGTGACCACCGGCCAGGCATTTTCGCAGTTCCCTTATTCCATATCGACGTCTTTCCGAGAGAATATCTGCGAAGGCTATCTCAAGAACTATCCGTTCGAGCCGCCGCTCCAGCAATCCTGCCCATACCCGACGAACGATCCGAACATACGCAGCGTCACCGACGAATGCTATGACTATATGCAGTCTCTCAACAGGTGCGAGGATCCGTTCAAATACGACAAGGCGAATTATGACGAGCAGACGTCCCAATGCAAGGCGTTCATGGATGCGCGTCTCAGCTATCCGGCCTGCGTGGCGAATCACAGGAGCGATGCAGGATTCTCTCTCGATAATTGGCGCATATTCCTCGGCAAGGGAAGGGAGATGTGGGCCTCACAGCGCGAGACCATCACGCTCTACGATGCCCGCGGTCTTATCGTCGATCACATAAGTTACTAGGTTTTCTTAACCGAGCCTTAAGGACCTTCGTGCGAACATGATCGCATGGAGGTTTTTTATAACAGATCTAAGAGAACGATAGGGCGGAATGCGGCGCGAAAAAGTGATGCCGATAGGATCGGCTTCAGACTTATGCTTTTCGTATCTATGTTCATGGCAATACCGATCGGCGTCTCTGCCGCCGCGGCTATAACCGAGATCATGTATGACGCGCCGGGCACCGATTCGGGCAGGGAATGGGTGGAGGTGCAGAACAACGGATTGGAAGCCTTTGATCTCTCATCGTGGAAATTTTTCGAGGGCGGCGTGAATCACAAAATAACCGCGATCACCGATTCGATCCTGACCGCGGGAGGATTCGCGATCATCGCGGATAATACTGATAAATTCAAGGCCGACAATCCCGGATTTTCCGGCCTTCTCTTCGATAGCGCATTCTCATTGAGCAATGAAGGCGAGACGTTGTCGCTCGTGGACGAGGCAGGAAATCAGGCAGACTCGATCCTCTATACACCTTCTTTGGGCGCCGCGGGGGACGGCAACACTCTTCAGAAGACCACGACGGGAGAATGGCTCGCGGCCGCTTCATCCATTGGATCGCCGACGATAGCTACGGAATCTGTCGCGTCTCCCGCCGATACTGACGATGGCACATCGAATAATCCCACCGATGCTTCAGGGGACGGCGCTTCGGGCGGAACCTCCGGCGATGACCAAGTCTTCTCAGCACATAGTAGCCAAGAAGTCGCTACGATCTCGTATGATAAGCCTCAATTCGAAGTGACCGCAGGCAGGCCTCGCATCGGCTTTGTCGGCGCTCCGCTCACGTTCGAGACGAAGGTTTTGAAATCAAAGGACGTAGCGGCCGGATCAGGACTTCGAAGCGTCTGGTCGATGGGAGACGGGACTCTCATTGTGGGGCAAATAATATCGCATGCCTATGATTACCCGGGCGAATATATCGTTGTCACGAATGCCGATTATGGCGGCTCGCACGCAGTAGCGAAGGTTAAGGTGCGGATAGTTGCGCCCGACCTCAGCCTGTCGATCCTCCCTGGACGCGTGATGATAAGGAACGGGTATAGGGGAGAGGTGAATATCGGCGGATTCATATTCGAAGATTCCCAAAAGCGATTCATATTTCCTCAAGACACGATCATCGCACCGCTCTCATCGATAGAGATATCGTTCGGAGCAACTAGGATCGATGAGCCGCGAGATTTCCTGAGGATAGCCGATCCGGCCGGCAAAATACTCTCGCAGGTGCCCGTCCCGAACCTTTCGATCGTTACTTCTTCCACACAGGATCTCACGATCGAAGAGGTCACGGCGCGCCTCATCCGAGCCCTCAGTCATTGATTTATAAGCAACTTTAGAAATGCTATTATGGCTATATGTTCGACAAAGGTTTCTTTAGATTCACGCTCGGCCTCTCTGCGATCATTCTCCTATCGCTCGGCCTCATATATGGCCTCGGATATTTCAAGGCTGCTGAGGGAGCTCCGGAAACTGCTACGATCAAGTAGTCTCGCGCTCCTTTTTATCGTCATCTTTTTGATTCCCCTTTCGGCAGGCGCCGAAACAAATGTATCCGATGCCGTCATAACTCAAGACGCCGTCTGGTCAAAGGAGGGAAGTCCTTATA
>DASZXL010000022.1:0-48831 GCA_035545915.1 Minisyncoccota bacterium | reverse complement strand
TAGCGCGCATGATACTCATGTCGACATATCTCGTCGGAGACATACCATTCAAAACCGTGTACCTCCATGGCCTTGTTCGGGACGCTCAGGGACGCAAGATGTCGAAGTCCCTCGGCAATATCATCGATCCTCTCGATATGGCGACGAAATACGGCACCGACGCCGTACGCATGTCGCTCATCGTCGGCATAGGCCCCGGCTCGGATACCAAGATGTCCGAGGACAAGATCCGCGCCTACAAGAATTTCGCGAACAAGCTCTGGAATATCGCCCGCTTCGTTCTTTCGTCTACAGAAAAAGAGAGCGTCGAGAAAGACTTCTCTCTATGGAGCGCGGACGATGCGAAGCTCATGGGCGAATTCCGCGATATCCTCAAAGAGGCCTCAAAGGAGATGGACGAGCTCAAATTCTATCTCGTCGCCGAGAAGATCTATGCGTATGTCTGGCACGAATTCGCGGATATCATAGTGGAGCGATCGAAAGAGGTATTCTCGAAAGGCTCTGACACCGACAAGAAATCCAGGAAGCAGCTTCTCCTCCACATTCTGGCCGATAGCCTGAAAGCCCTCCACCCGTTCGCGCCCTTCGTTACCGAGGAGATCTGGTCCGATATGCCGATAACGGATAAAAAACCTCTTATAATAGAGACATGGCCGATATAGCTACCAATCTGCCGAGCTTCGCATATGCCGCCTTGGGCGGGATAGTTCCCGCGCTCCTCTGGCTCTGGTTCTGGATACAGGAAGACAAGCTCCATCCCGAGCCGCGCACGCGGATATTGGGCGCATTCTTGGGCGGCATGGCTATGGTGCCCTTGGCCTATTTCCCCGAAAAAGCCGTCTATGCCCATTACGGCCTATCGACGTCGACGCTCTTCGTCTGGGCCGTCATCGAAGAATGCCTGAAGCTCGGCGCGGCATGGCTCTTCGCACTCCGCACCCGCGACTTCGACGAGCCGATCGACGCCCTAGAATACATGATCACGGTCGCGCTCGGCTTTGCCGCCCTCGAGAATGCGCTCTTCATCCTGAATCCTCTCATGGACGGCGACATCGTCCGCGGAGCAATCGCGGGCAATATGCGATTCGTCGGCGCGAGCCTCCTTCACGTCGTTTCGTCGGCTATTTTAGGCTATTCCATAGCGCGAGAATTCTATAAGGGCCGCATCGCTCAGAACATATGGCGAGTCCTCGGTCTCGGACTCGCCGTCGCATTGCACACGGTCTTCAACATGTTTATAATATACGACAACGGAAGCAAGACATTCTTCGTCTTCGGATGCGTCTGGGCCGCCGCTCTTGGAGTGCTCCTCCTCTTCGAAAAGGTTAAAAGACTCCGCACATAAATATATGCAACCATCAAAAAAATCGTTCTTCGAGAGGCTCACGGGCACCGTAAAGCTCGAAGAGGAGACGGATGTGGAGGAAGAGATGGACGAATCGCGCGGCATATTGGATGAATCAGACGAAGAGGGCCAATTGACCGTCGACGTATACCAGACGCCCGACGAGATCGTGCTCAAGACCATGGTGGCGGGCGTCCGTCCCGAGGATCTCGACATCAATATCACCCGCGACATGGTCGCCATCAAAGGCAAGCGCGAGGAGAGCGCGGAGATCCACGATCATGACTATTTCCATAAAGAGCTCTACTGGGGTTCGTTCGCCCGAACGATCATGCTTCCCGAGGAGATCGAAGTCGAAGAGGCGGAGGCCATCGAGCGTCACGGCCTTCTCACCATCAAACTGCCGAAGGTGGACAAGTCTAAACAGAACAAGCTCCGCGTAAAGTCGGTGTAGGTGAAAAAAAACAGCTCAAGATCTTCTTGAGCTGTTTTTTCGCTTCGCGGCGAGTATCTGGTGCTTGGACCCAGGTTCGAACTGGGGACCCCTTCCTCTTCAGGGAAGTGCTCTACCAACTGAGCTATCCAAGCATAGTAACGTTCGTCCGACCTACCAAAACGGCTATCCGATTAGAACTGACCGAAGCCGGAAACGACGTCGTTGTTTCCGGTGATATCGCCGATCGATCCTTTGAGCGTATCTACATACGGCTGTATGAAATAGTATGCTCCGAACGAAAGCGCGATGATGACGCCCCAGTATATGAACTTGCCGATGGTGCTCGCCCTCTGGGACCGGTTGATCTTTCGAAGGATATCGGAATTCTCTTCGGCGAGCTCGTAGGTTCTTTGGAGAAGATCTCGTTCTTCGGGGGTCATAGGGACTAGTATACTCAAAAAAGACCTGAAAACAAGGGTTTAGAAGCCTTTAAAATCGCTGTGCCCTCGCCAGGAATCGAACCTGGATCTACTCGTTAGGAGTGAGCTATTCTATCCATTGAACTACGAAGGCGTGAGAGGACTATAGCATAGGAAAAGCCGCGCGACCAAAGGTCGCGCGGCTAAATCTTTTCCCGACCTCTTATGCTATCGCGAGGAGCTGTCTCAGGACCTTCTCGTCATATCCTACGACGATGTCGCCGCCTACATCGATGACCGGCACGCCCATCTGGCCCGACTTCTCGAGCATCTCCGCCCTTTTGGCCTGATCGGCGGCTACGTTATATTCCGTATATTCTACGTTGTTCTTCTTGAAGAAATCCTTGGCGGCGGCGCAGTACGTACAGACGGGGGTCGAATATATCTCTACTTTTTTCATAGGCTTTGATTATAGCATCATCTGAAAAGGCTCGTAAGCCATGACCAGAAGCCGGTTTGGGCGACAGCGGCCGCCTGCTCCGTATCCGAGGCCTGATTTACGAGAACGACGACCTTTTCTCCCTCTTTCACGACGCCGAACCGGTCGCGGATCTCGCGTTCGCGGCCCTCGGGAGTATCGAGCGAGTCGATCTGGCCCTTAAGGCTGTCTTCGCGAGCCTGGAGAGACGCGAGTTCGCTGTCCATACGGACCGATATATCGCGGCTCTTCTCGTATTTAGCGTATACGTTCCATACGCCACGGCACAAAAATAGACAGATGATAGCGAGACCGGCGATGGCATAGCGCGAATGGAGAAGCTTCTTTATGCGCCGGCGTTCCTGGAATTCCCTCATGGTGTATACTTTATATCATGTTACTCAACCCGAAGCACCGCAAGGCTCTCAATATAGCCTGGGGCACCCTGGTGGTCCTTATCGTGATCTCCATGATCCTCATATCGATCCCCTCTATTTACGGATAAACCGATCTCTCGCCTCGATACAAAAGCCCCGCGCACGTACGTGCGCGGGGCGTTCTTCTGTATCAGCTCTTCCAGTGACTATTGGCCAAGACCGGAAAGTGTTTCCACTGATACCAGCCCGGCGGCTCCACGCCGGGTCCGAAGACCATGGGAGCGACGCCGTCTTTGAGCCGGCGATCGAGATCGAAATCAATCTCGCCGCCCACCGATAGCTCCGGGCAGAGGGCGCGGACGAGATCTCGAGCGTCCTCCGGAAGGACGGCGACCCGGAAATCGCCGATCCGGAGAAAGAGCTCAAAGACGCAGCGAGCGCCCGCGGGGAGCTTCCTCGCAGAGACAAGGGCCTGCGTCGCCCGTCCTATGGTCAGAGAGAGGTCTTCGCCGTCCTCTCTCAAAGCCCAGTTATTGGGACTGTCCTTTTGACAGTGGACTTCGAAGACGACGGCGTTGGGAAGGCTGGAGCCGCTCTCCTTCAGGGCTGTCAGGGCTTCGCCGACGAGGATGACGTGCTTTTCATGGTGATCGAGGCGCCTTTGAAGCGCCTCGAGGGTATTGCGGATATCGTGCATATGAGGAACAGGGTTGAGGTTGAGGGGTTTGATACCAAATCTACACGCATTTAAACCCTCGTCAACCGAGCCTTGCCGGCACCGCCCTATTCCCCCATCCTCATCATTTTGACGAAGACTTCCTGCGGGATATTTATATCTCCCTGGCCGCGCTCCATCATGCGCTTTTTGCCCTCTTTTTGGATATTCCAGAGCTTTTTCTTGCGCGAGATATCGCCGCCCGAGAGATGCGCGGTAACGGTCTTTTTGAGAGCCGCCTTCTGGCGCGACGCTAATATGCGTCCGCCTGCCTTGCCCTGGATCTTGGTCACAAACATCTGCTTCGGCAATATCTCTTCCAGCTTGGTGACGGCGGCTTCAGCCTCCTCATATGCCTTGCCGGTCGCGACGATGCGGGTGAATGCGGGAACGACTTCCTCGCCGATCAAAATATCAAGACGCTGCACGTCGGCGACCTTCATGCCCTGCTGTTTATACGAGATGGACGCGTAACCGGCAGTCACCGATTTCACGCTGTCGAAGAAGTTCCTCATGAGCTCGCGCAAAGGCATGTTAACGGTCATGACCGTCCTGTTTCCGTTCTGCGGTCCCCACGTATCCATGTGATCGCACGAGCCTTCGTGCTCGAATATGGTCTGCGTCAAAGCCCCGATATAGTCGTTCGGCGTGATGATCTTGAGCTCCACCCAGGGCTCTTCGATGCGGACTATCTCGCCTTCGTCAGGAAAAAGCGGCGGAGAATAGATGATATCCTTCTTGCCGTTCCTGAACGTGACCTCATAGGTGATGGACGGCGTCGTGACGACCAGATTAAGGCTGAATTCGCGCCTCAATCGCTCCGTGATGATCTCCAAATGGAGCATGCCGAGGAATCCGCACCTGAAACCGCGGCCTAAGGTGCCCGAAGACTCTTCTTCATACGTAAATGCCGAGTCGGAAAGCGAAAGGCGGCCCAACGCCTGCCGAAGCATGGTCAGATCGTCCTGACTCTCGGGATATATAGACGCCCAGACGACGGGCGACGGCTTCATGTATCCGGAAAGCGGCGCGAGCGTACTTTTATCGAGCGTGATGGTATCGCCGACCGATGCGATACCCGGCTCTTTGACACCCGTGACGATGTAGCCGATCTCGCCGGCCGAAAGCGCGTCGCGCGGCGTCTCATCCGGCGAGAAAATACCCACTTCGTTCGCTATGAACGTCTCGTCCGCGACGCGGAAGCGAAGCGTATCGCCTTTTTTGACCGAGCCGTCCATGACGCGCGTGTACACGGTCACGCCTCGGTGGTTCGAATACTGGAAATCGAAGACGATGGAGCGGAAGTCTTTTGCAGCACCCTGGCCCGAATTCAATTCCGTTTTCGGCGCAGGGACACGCTTCACGAGCTCTTTCAGAAGCTCCGGCACGCCCTCGCCCGTCTTGCCCGACACGCCGAGGATAGAATCGAGATCGATATTCAAAAGCTGGGCGATCTCTACCTTGACCTCATCCGTTCGAGCGAGGGGAGAGTCTATCTTCGAGACGACAGGCACGATGACGAGCCCCGATTCGCGCGCCATGTTGAGCGTGGTCAAGGTCTGCGCCTGGACGCCCTGCGTCGCATCGACGAGGAGGATCGAGCCTTCGACGGCCTTGAGCGCGCGGGATACTTCGTACGAAAAGTCGATATGCCCCGGCGTATCGATGAGATTCATGACGTAATCTCCCGCGCCCGATTCTCCCGCGGGAATAGAGAACTTCATGCGCACCGGCTGCATCTTGATCGTGATGCCGCGCTCGCGCTCGAGTTCCATCGAGTCAAGCACCTGCTCCTGCATCTTGCGCTTCTCGATCGTACCCGTGATCTCGAGCAAACGGTCGGCAAGCGTCGACTTGCCGTGATCTATATGGGCGATTATGGAGAAATTGCGGATGCGGGAGATATCCATAGAGGGCCTTAAAGTACCACATTTGGCCTTAAAACGCTAATTGAGGCCGTATTTGAGACCTCCTATGAAGGTAGCTTGTCCAAACTCGCCTTATCCACGCGCCAGACTTTGTTGGCGACGGCCTCGTGAATGTCCTTCATCTCGGGCGACTTCATGGCCTTGAGGACAAGGACGATCGCTATGATGCCGATGAGACCGGCGCAGAGTCCCTGAAGGAATACGCCGAGGAGGGTCGTAAGGCCGAATATGCCGTCGAAGAATCCGAGCGACAGATATGCCGCATAGCCGCCGATAACTGATGCGCCGATCGAATGCCACATCGTCGTCATGACGGGCTTGGTGAATCCGGGAAATTCGCGGGAGAACGATCGCCAGTGGAGCCACAGGTTGAGAAGCGCGCCGATCGAGAATGCGAGAGGCAGCATCAGGACCGAGGAATCGGAGGTGCCGTCGGTACGGAGGAGGGATTGAACGAAATACGCGAACGACGGCGCCGCATGATAGAGCTTGACCAGACCGAAGCCGAGGCCGACGGTGACGACCATCGATATGACATTGATGACCAAAGGTTTGGCCGTCTTCCCTTCGGCATAGAACGAACGGACGAAGAGGAGCATGAGGCTCTGGCCGAACGACGATATGACGAAGAGCGCCAGCGCAGCCGCCGTGAGCCGCGTGTCAGACCACGTGAATTGGCCCGTGCCTAAAACCACGCGCACGATCTGTGCGCGTAGGACGATGAACAGGATCGTGATCGGTATAGACCAGAATATGACGTGCTTGGCGGCCGATATCATCTTCCCTACGAACGCTTCCCTCTCTTTCTGCGCCATGAGCTTCGCCAAGACGGGAAATGCCGCGGACGAATAGCTCGCTCCGATGATGGAAAGCGGCACCGACTGAAGATTCAATGCCAAGTTGAATATCGATATCGAACCGGCGCCCAGAAACGACGCGAACGAGACCAGGCCGAGATTCGTCAATTGCTGGGACGACAGCGTGATCGTGCGCGGCACGGACAATGCCGCGACGCGCTTGACCTTGGCCCAGTCGAATCGGAGCGTGAAGCGCGGAAAGAGTCCGTCTTTGATGACGAGAGGTATCTGGGTCAGGGACAGGAGAAGCGCGCCGAATATGACGCCTACGGCCAGTCCCGACACGCCCATATTCGGCAGGAGAAACAGGATGCCGGCGATGATGCCCACGTTGTAGAGAGGGTATGACACGGCATACACCATGAACCTGTTCTGGATCTGAGTTATGGACGCGAAGAACGACGAGAAGCCCAGAAGCACCGGCGACAGAAGGAGGAGCCGCGACGTCGTCACGAGCGTGTCGCCGAGCCCTGCTTCGAAGAGCTTCGGAAAGAGCGTACGATCGAGCCACGGCATGAGGAAGAATGCGACCGAGCACACGATGACGATGAGAACGAAAAATGCCGAGAAAAGGCTCTGGATGGAGTATCGGAGCTCCCCTGCCATTCCGCCCGCCTCTTTTTCCCTGCTCTCGATCAAGAACGGCACGAGTATCGACGTCGATACCAATGACGCAACCGCGACGAATATGAAGTCCGGCACGCGGAAAGCCGCATAGTAGACGTCGAGTGCCGGCGATGCGCCCAATATATGGGCCAAGAGCCTGTCGCGGACGAGAGCGAATGCGAGGGACGCCGCCGCGGACCCGGCAAGGAGATACGCGGCCTCATGGAGACCGCTTATCTCGCGACCGACGAATGAGAGGATGCGCTTTACCATAACGGGGCCGCGCGCCCGAGGGCGCGCGGCAGGTCCTTATTGCTCTTTAACAGGCAAAGGCTTATTCACCGCCGACGATGGGGCCGGGACCGGCGACTTGCCTGCGGCAAGGGCCGCGAGAGCGTCCTTCACCTCTTGGCTATCAGGATTCGATACGGAAAGCTCCTGGAATTCCGAAAGCGACTTATCTTTGCTACCGGTGAGGTAGTATGCGAGACCGAGGAAGTATTTCGCGTTGGCGTACTGAGAATTAAGCGACACGGCGCGCTCGAGAGCGAGGACCGAGTTCGGATAGTCCTTCTTGCTGTAATAGAGGAGGCCGAGCTGGAAGAATATGCCCGGATCCGACGGCGAGAGCGTCGCCACAGCCGAGACGGATTTGATCGCCTCGTCCACATCGTTCTCGGAGATCTGGATCTGAGAGAGGAGGTATATAGCGTCGGCATAATCGCTCTTGAGCTTCAATGCCTCAGCGATGTCGGCCTTCGCCGCCTCATTGTCCTTCTTAGCGACCTCGAGACGGGCCATGACGAGGCGTATCTCAGGGCTCTGAGGGTTGAGGGCGAGCGCCTGATCGTAGGCCTTCTTGGCGCTATCGTATGCGCCCTCGATATTGAGCGGCACCACAGACTCGAATACGCGGCCGAGCGTCATATAGTTCTTATAATCCGTCGGATCAGCCGCGACCGCCGCCTGCGCCGCCTGGATAGCCGTGCCTATAAGGCTCTGGAACTTGGTCTGGGCATCGGTCTGAGTGATCTTGGTGTCGTTGAAGAGATTATTGAGGCGGGCGAGATAGATCTCGGAGAGCGACTGATAATAGAGAGGCGTCGGCGAGAGCGATATCGCGTTCAGGACGTCCGCCTCCCCTTTATCGAGGTCGCTCGTCGCATTGAGAGCGACGACGCCTTTCTGGTAATAGATATTGGCGACCGTCTTTACCGCGACGAAATAGCCGAACGATACCGCGCCGATGAGAGCGATCACCGACACGAGAACCGATACGAACGAAGCGGCCGGGCGATTCACGATCGATATATGCCTCGTACCGAGAGCCTTATCCTCTCGAAGCGAAGCGACGAAGAGGCCTGAAACGCCGAGGGTCAGTATCCAGATAGCGTTCGAAGGGACGTAAATCGCGGCGAATATCCAGAGATATGCGGACGCGAACAGGGACGAGAGCACGAGATAGCGGGAGAAAGGCGATGAGCCCTCCTTGAGCAAGGCCCTGACGGCCGTCCACGCGAACGTGCCTACGAAGAATAGCGCCGCAAGTATGCCGAGGAGACCCGTCGTCGTTGCGAGGCTCGGTATGAAGCCGATGCCGTAGGCGAAGTCCGTATTCCAGAAGAGCGTGCTATTGATGCCGGCAGGCTTGTTCATAAGCCATTCGGTCGCGAAGCGGTTCGGGCCGGCGCCAAGTATCGGATTATCCTTGAGCGCCGCCTTGGTGATGTCGAGCGTGGCAGACCAGGAAGGACGGACCTCGACCTGAGACGTGCCGAGCGTATTCGCTATGAGAGAGCTCATCCTGCCGCCGAAGAATAGGAATATGGCGGCGACGACGAGCGTGATGAGGGTATGATACGGGATGCGGGTGCCGAGATTGCCTCGGGTCGCGCCGTCAGAGCGCTTGCCGTAGGAGAGCTCGTATATGAAGAATACGAGCGAGAGGACGGCGAGCGCGATCCAGACCGGCGAGAAGTTGACCACGACGAGCATGACGAGCGAGAGGACGAAGACGATATAGACGATCGTCTTAAGGAGCCTCGAAAGCGGAGTCCTTTCGAGCGTAATGAGGGAGAGGATCGCGCCCAGACCGAAGAATATGCCGACGTCGTTCCATTTGCCGATGAAGTTCGCCGTGACGTCGGTGAAGAGGCCGAACGAGAGGGTGCCGGCGCCGCCCGCGAAGCGGATGACGTGGAAGAGGCCTGCGACGAGGAACGCTATGAAGAGCGTCACGTACGAATAGAAGACCTGCTTCTCCGTCTTAGTCACGATCGGGATGAGCATAAAAAGGACAAGCGACGGAAGGAAGAAAGCGAGCGTGCCCAATTCAAAGCCCTGTCCCGAGAGCGATGCGGCCTGGTTGGCCGAAGCGAGGGCCGACACCGCGTATACGAGACCGAGGATGCCCGCGCCGGCATAGAGCCAGGTCTTAGGCCATGAGAACGCGCCGTCCTTCAGTCGAGCGATGAGCCAGACCGCGACGGCTATCGTTATGCCGATAAGAAGGACCGCCGACTTGCCCGTCTGGAGCGGGACGGACATCGAAGGGATAAAAAAGACGGGTGCGAGGAAAAGCGTCGCCTGGAGAGCGTAGAACGCTATCCTGTCGAGCTTCGATGAGGCGGTCGGTGTCATGGTTTGGTCTCTAAAAAAGGTCGCGAATAATGCTTTCGAAAACTTACGTTGCGGAATCCATTATATAAAATCGTCCCATGCCCTACAACGCCTCGCGGTCTTGGCTTTTATCGATAATCGGTGTATAAACGAGAGGCCTGTACCGGACGGCCGCTCGATGGCTTCGGCCATCGGGAGGAAAGTCCGAACACATCCGTTGAAAGACGGAGCACGGTAGCGGGTAACGCCCGTCCGGAGTAATCCGAGAGATGAGAACAGAGACGAGTCCGGCGCAAGCCGGGGTGAAACGGCAAAATTCTTACCTATGTGCAAGGCCGCGCCGTCGCAAGACGGAGAGCCGCTCGAGGCCGGTGGCGACATCGGTCCCAGATAAATGGCCGTCGATAACAAAATTCGGCTTATAGGTACAGCAGCACGGAGGATCCCGCCTACAGGCGGGATCTTTCTTTTCAAAAAGAAAACCGCATCGATGAAGATGCGGCTTACGAGGGAGCGATCGGCGGGTCAGGGCTTCACGCCGAGATACACGCCTTTCTCGAATTCCCGATGATAGGAGCCCAGATCGAGCATTCGCTTCCAGGGAGCGAGCCTGAACGAGACGATATAGGGAGACATATTGCTGTGCACGGTTCCCGGCGCCACGACTGATCGGCACATCCACGCGAAAGGATTGTTCCTCCCGAAATAGACGAGGTCTCCGATCGTGCCCGGGATATAGCCTTCGGTCATGATGATCTTGGCCGCTTCCTTGGGCGAACGCTTGCCGAGATCGAAAAGTCTCGGCCGCGTGCCGGAGACGATCAGACGCTTGCTTGCCAGCCGCTCCTGGATCATCATATGGACCATCCAGTACTTGCCTTTCTCGATGAGGTCATCGAGAGACGCTGAGAGTTCTCCTTCAGCCATAAAGGTCATGGTTGGACTCATGGTTCCTTCTATTGTTCGCGTTCGGGGTTCGGCGTAATGCCGATTATCTCGAACGCAGCGTCGTGTGAAATTGATGTTACGGCGCTTCAAAGAGCTTACAGGTCAAGTATAGCATATTTAATGCTATAAGTCAATAAGCCCCGGGCCCTATTTCTTGCCGTGGCCGGAGTCCACTTCGTAGCTCGTATTCTGGGCTTCGAAGAAGTTAACGAGCTCGAATACGTCGGTCGACGTCGCCATCCATTTCGCAGGATTGGTAGCGTTGTAGTATTTCGGCAGGCCGAGCTCTTCGAGACGTCGGTCGCAGACGTACATCACGTACTGATTCACATAATCGGCGTTGAGACCAAGAATGCCGTTCGGGAAGAGGTCTTTGTTGTAATTGACCTCCAAGTTCACGCCTTCGATGATGATGTCCCTGATCTCGGTCGCGAATTCCTCGGTCAAAAGCTCCGCATTCTCCTCGAGGATGTTATGTACGAGATTCATACCGAATTTAAGGTGGAGCGATTCGTCGCGAATGACCCAATTGATCATCGAGCCGAAGTTTCGGAGCTGATTCCTCTGGCGGAATGAAAGCGCAACCATGAAACCCGAATAGAACCAGATGCCTTCCATCACGATGTTGGTCGCGACGAGGTTTCGGATGAAGTCCTTCTTGCCGTCAGGTGAATCGATATCGATCGTATCGTCCATCATGCGCTTCATGTATTTCGTGATGAAGGCTTCTTTGGCCTGCATCGAAGGCACCTCGAGGTGGACGTTGTATATCTTCTCCCTATCGAACGGGAAGGTTTCGAGTACGTATTCGAACGCAACGCAATGATTCGCCTCCTCCCACATCTGCTTCGCGAGATAGAGATGGCATTCCGGCGATTTAAGGTATGGATAGACGCCGAGAGCGATGGAGCGGTTCACGATGAGTTCCGCCGGGTTGAAGAACGCCATGAGGAATTTGACGGCATGTCGTTCGTCCTCGGTCATTTTCGCCCAGTCGTCGAGGTCTTCTTTGAGGGCGATCTCGTGCGGGAACCACGTGTTCCTGACCGCCTGATTATAGAGCTCGTACGCCCACTTGTAGCGGAGCGGATGTAGGTTAACGTCTTCCGGAGATGCCTTTCCGATGAGTGCCATGCGGTTTGTTGAAAATAGTTGTCCTGTTAAGCGGTATCGACTACTGGCAGGAGTCGCAGATATTATCCTCCGAAGGGTCGGAAGAAGCAAAGATCCTCCTGCCGTTCATAACTTTGAAAGACGCTCCCGGTTTTTCCGAGGAATCCTTGTCGGCCGGTGCGGCTCCCCCTACGGCGCCCGCGAGATCGGAGAGCGACTGATAACCGCCGCGAGCGTCGCGCGCGGATGCCGGCGTCTCTGAGGCGACCTCGGCCACAGCCTCTACGGGTTTTGGAGCGACAGGGGCCGCGGCGAACGAAACCTGTTTAGGAGCGGCGAATGATACAGGGGCGACGACAGGCTGCGTCGGCACGGATGCCTTCGGCATATTCCATGAGACGGCGGCCTTCGGAGCAGGCGGAGCCATAACAATGGCAGGCTCAGCGGCGCGCAGAGGCGCGGGCTCGACGATCTCGAGGGACTTCTGGAGAGGCGCCTCGAATGGAGCTTTTTTGTCTGCGACGGAAGTAGAGAGCGTCGATGCGACAGCCGCAAATCCCTTCTTGCCCATGATTTCGGCCTTGTTGACGCGCGTCGTCGACTGCTCTGCCGTGTGGCGCGGCTTCATGTGGAGGTAATACGTGGTCTTCACGCCCTTCTCCCATGCGGCGGTGTAGATCTTCATCGTCTCCTCGACATCGCGGGTCTCGAGGTACATATTTCGCGATATAGCCTGGTCGATCCACTTCTGGGCGCGAGCGGCGACTTCGATGAATGCATGAGGCGACGTGGTGAACGAGGTCTTATATACATCCTTTATATGCTGAGGGATGCCATCGATGTTGCCGATATCGCCCTGGCTTTCGATGATCTGGCCGCGAACCTTCTCCCAGATGCCCATGTTCTTGAGATCTTTGACCAGGTTTTGGTTGATGTCCATGTATTTGCCCGAAATCTTATTTCGAGAGAATACCTGAGCGAAGCGAGGGTCCATACCCGGCGTCGTGCCGGCGACGAGACCGATGTTCGCATTCGGAGCGACGGCCATGAGGGTCGCATTTCGCATTCCCCTCTTCACCTTCTCTCGGAGGAGATTCCAGTTGAGGCCCTTATGGCGAGACTCTTTCGATACGGTGACCGGGCGGCCGCGGTCTTCTTCGAGGGCGCGAATGGTGTCGACAGGAACCATGCCCTGCGACCAGCGCGAGCCCTGGAAGTTCGGATATGCGCCGCGCGTCTGGGCGAGGTTCGTCGATTCGTCGATCGCCATATACGAGACGAATTCGAAGATGCGATCGGAGAAATCCCATGCATGTTCGGAATCGTATGCGAGGCCGAGCTTCTCGAATACGTCGGCGAGGCCCATGACGCCGAGGCCGATAGCGCGGTTCTCTTTATCGGACCTGATCGCTTCGGCGATCGGAAGCTTGTTGATATCGACGAGGTTGTCGAGCTGGCGGACGGCGAGACGAACGGACTCTTCGAGCTTGGACCAGTTCACTTCCTTGTTCGATACGTGAACGGCGAGGTTGACCGAGATCAAGTTACAGACGGCGACGTTATCTTTATCCTGAGGGAGGCAGATCTCCGTGCAGAGGTTCGACATGTGGATCGTACCCGTATTGTTATTCAAAGCGCGGAGGTTGATCGGGTCCTTCCACGTGATCCACGGGTGGGACGTCGACTGAAGCGACGTAAGGATCTGGCGCCACTGCTCGGACGCAGGGACTTTTTTGAACAGGCGGAGCTCTCCCCTTTCTGCCTTGGCGCAATACTCTTTGTATTTAGCGGAGAATGCGGCGCCGTAGAGTTCGTTCAGATCGGCGGTTTCAGCCGGGTCGAACATGTACCAATCCTGGCCGGAAATGACGCGCTTCATGAATTCGTCGCTCAAATAAGCCGCCGTATTAGCAGTCCTCATGCGGAGATAGTCGTCGCCGGCATTGTGCTTCCAATCGATGAAATCGGGAAAATCGAGGTGCCAGTTCTCCATGTAGAAGCAGAGGGCGCCCTTTTTCTTGCCGCCGCGCTGGATGGCGCGGATAGCGGTATCGATGATCTTGGCGAAAGGCGTCGGGCCCGTCGAGGTTCCGCCGTAATTCGATTTGAGCGGCGCTCCGGCGGCACGGAGTTTGGTGACCGACAAACCGATTCCTCCTGCGGCTTTTGAGAGGAGCATGACGTCGGCGACGGATTTGGCGATATGCTCCATGTTGTCATGCATCTCGAGAAGGAAGCAGTTCGAGAGCGCGGGGCGATTCGTTCCCGCGGCGACGTTCGTCGATCCGCCGGCGATGAATTCATGGCGCGACATCTTGTCGTAGAATTTGATCGCCCATTCGGTCGGATTCGATTCATTGTATGCGAGTCCCATCGCAACGCGCATAAAAAGATACTGAGGAGTCTCGGTCGTCTGCTGGCGGAGGTCCTTGATCGAATAGCGATTCACGAGACCGTCGAGACCGGAATAGAGGAAGAGGTCATCGCGGGATATATCGAGAGCGGCGGCGAGCTTTTCGAGATCGTATTTCGCGATCATGTCGGGATGGAGCCTGTTCTCCGCCACGCCCCTTTTCACGTAATCTACGAAGCCCTTCCGATGCTTTTCAGCCAATTCCGCCGGATTCTCGGTATCATAGTCGCCCAAGACCTTCTTATATACGGTCTTGAGGAGGAGGCGCGTCGCGACTTTGTCGAAATCGGTGTCGTACTGGATGTTCTGGATGGCCGCGTTGATGGTGGCCTTGTCCAATTCCTCGGTCGTCATGCCGTCATACATCGTGAGGCGCGTGTCGGTCGCGATCTGAGTCACCATCGATATCGGATCGCCGAGTCCGGTAGCGGCGCGCTCGATCGATCGGTTGATCTTGTCGGCATTGAAGAGATGCTTCGTGCCGTCTCTCTTGGTGATGAAGATATTCATGACGGAAGGCTGGTGAATGCGAGGGATTGGTTGATAAAAAATTTAGCGCTGATTTATTTTACACGAGCGGATAGATGAAAAGAACGCCTGCAAGCTGTGGACTGCGCCCAAGAACAGCAAATATCCTGCATGTCAAAGCAACGATTAAAGGACACCTGTAAGAGCGCTTAGATAGGTGCGATTTTAAAGCATTGTCCTTAAGCTGCCCTTAAAATATCGGGAGGGACCGAACAAGAAAAAAATAAAAATAAAGAAAAATCGAAGAAATCCGAGCGGTTTCCCACCGAAAAATCCCAGAGAGGATTATTTCCCACCGAGGGCGTCGAGCCGCAGGGACGCCCTGTCGCCCACATTCACGTGAAGCGCATCCAAAGTCCCCGCGGAGAATTCGACGACGTACCGCGCCGGCTTCTCCGGGAAGAATGCCTTCGGATACGTCTTCGGAGAGACGTCCTCTTCAAGAGAAACGACGCGCATGTCGGCATCGAGCCACAGCATATCGATGGAGAAGAGCATATCTTTCATCCAAAAGCCGAGATAATCGGGCGTATCGAATATAAAAAGCATGGCTTTATCATGATCGAGCCCTTTCCTGCCTCCCAGACCGAGATCGCGGAGCGCATCCGTATCCGCGACGAGCGCATCGAACGTTTCGCCTCCTATCGAGACCTGCGCATGGCGATATGCCCCGTCCGCGACAGAGGTCGACGTCGCATTTTTATTCGCCGGCCGGTCGACGGGCCGCTCACGCAGAGCGACGCCTCCGACGATCGCCGCGAACGCGACAGCGATGGTGATAAGAAGATTGGTCATGTGTATCGGATACGTTCGCTTACGAGAGGAGCGAGAGAAGCGCGCTCTTCAAAACCTCCGGATTCGCGGAGCCCTTCGACTTCTTCATGCCCTGACCGATGAGGAACTGGAGAGACGCCTGCTTTCCCTTTCTGAATTCCTCGGCAACGGTCGGATTTTCTGCGATGACTTCTTCAGCGATCTTTTTCACCGCGCCCTCATCGGATTTCTGGGCCAAGCCTCCCACGGACGCGATCGTCTCAGGGTCCCCGCCCTTCTCGAACATGACGGCGAGGATATCCTTCGCTCCGCGCGAGGAAACCGCCTTCGAATCGATCATTCCGACGAGCTTTCCGAATTCTTTCGGACCGAACGGCAAGGTCGATATGCGGCTTTCCTGTCCTTCGCCGAACTTCTTCTTTATGAGACCGAGGATGTCCGTGCAAATATAGTTAGACGCCGTCAAAATGGCCTCTTTCTTGCCAAAATCGACGGTCGAAGCCTCGAAGAACGAACCGACGAGGGGCGACGATACATATATATGTATATCCGTAGGCTTGAGTCCCAAGGCGACGTATCGCTCGCGCATCTCCCACGGCAATTCAGGCATCGTATCCTTCAAATTCTTCAGCGAAAATTCAGGTATCTCTGATATCTTGAGCTTCGGCAGGTCCGGATCAGGGAAATATCGATAATCGTGCGAGTCTTCCTTTTTGCGCTGACTGAAGGTCTTACCTTTGTTGTCGTCCCAGCCGCGGGTCTCCTGTTCGATCTTCCCTCCTGCTTCGAGGACCTCGGCATGGCGCGCCACTTCGTATGCGATCGCCTTCTCAGCCGCCTTGAATGAGTTCAGGTTCTTCACCTCGACCTTGGTGCCGAATTTTCGGGCCGCAGTGTCTTCCGGCGTCGCGATAGAAATGTTCGCTTCGACGCGCATCTCGCCTTTTTCCATATTGGCTTCCGAAACGCCGAGCGTGCGGAGGAGGAGCTGAAGCTCGCGGCCGAAATTTCCCGCTTCCTCAGGAGAATGGATGACGGGCTCCGTGACGAGCTCCATGAGTGGAACGCCGGCGCGGTTGAAATCGACCAATGAATAGTCGCCCTCGTCATGGCCCGACGATGCGGTGTCTTCCTCCAGATGCACGCGCGTGATCTCTACAGGACCGAGCTTGCCGCCTTTTACGAGCGGATATTTATACTGCGATAGCTGATATCCCTTCGGTATGTCGGGATAGAAATAGTTCTTGCGGTCGAATTCGGTGAAATCGGCGAGCTCTGCGCCCAAAGCGACGCCGACGCGAAGGACGCTCTCGACGGCCTTTTTGTTTATGACCGGAAGCGTTCCGGGATGCCCCATGCAGATCGGGCAGACATTCGTATTCGGCGCGCTGTTGAACGGATCATTCTTCGAATCGCAGAACATTTTCGTCGCCGTCTTCAATTCCGCGTGGATCTCGAGGCCGATAGTAGGTATATAGGTCTTCATTGGTCTAAGTATATCCCAGCCTTACATCCCGCGGAGGATCTTCACAAGGGCATCGTTCAGCGCCTTCACCTGCTCGTCGTCTATGACCGATACGTAGAGCACGTTCGGATTCAGTTTCTGGGCCTCTTTCACCTTTTTCGCGAGCGTCTTTTCGTCGACGAGGTCGGTCTTTGTCAAAATGATGATCTCTTTCTTTGCCGCGAGGTCGTCCGAATAGTTTTCGAGCTCCGCGCGAATGGCCTTGTATGCGGTGACGATGTCTTCGTTCTCGAGCGATATGCAGTGGAGCACCATTTTGGTGCGGGATATGTGGCGGAGGAATTTATCGCCCAGGCCCTTGCCTTCCGACGCGCCTTCGATGAGGCCCGGAATGTCGGCGAGGATGAATCCGTACATATCGCCGAGCGACGGCTCGAGCGTGGTGAATTGATATGCCGCAACCTTCGATTTCGCGTTGGTAAGCGCATTCAAAAGAGACGACTTGCCCGCATTCGGGAAGCCGACGAAGCCGGCGTCGACGATGAGCTTCAAGACGACATGGAAATCAGCCTCCTCGCCTACGCGCCCGTCGGTCGTCTGAAGCGGACGCTGATTGGTCGAACCCTTGAAATGCTCGTTGCCGAGGCCGTAGCGACCGCCTTTCAAAATGAGCACGCGCTCTCCTTCGCGCAAAAGCTCGAGCGATTGCTCTGTGTCTTTGTTATATACGACAGAGCCGACCGGCAATTTGAGGATGAGATCCTCGCCTGCCCGACCCTCCATACCCTTCTTGTCGCCGTTCTTACCGTCCTCGGCTTCGAAGAGCTTGACGTTCCTATACGAGTTCAGGATGCCGATATCGCGGACGCCTTCGACGTATACGTCGCCGCCCTTGCCGCCGTTTCCGCCGGCGGGACCCATGAATTCCTTGCCCTTCTCATGGAGCCAGCGCTCGACGCCGTCGCCGCCCTTACCCGCCTTTACGTGAAATTCCGCTTCGTCTACGAATGCCATAGGCCCTTACCTTACCCTAAAAGAGGTGCGCAATCCAGTTCACTGCGGCGAGGATGAGCGAGCCGACGAGGGCCGCCGTGAACGTCGCGATGCCGAATCCTGCCACGAATGACCCGACGAACCAGAACAGGAGGCCGTTCACGATGAGTCCGAAGAGGCCGAGCGTAATGACATTGATCGGCAGAGTGACGATATTTATTATCGGCTTGACGACGAGATTCAAGAGGCCGAATATGACCGCCGCGATAAGGGCCGGATATATGCCGTCGACCGATATGCCTGCCACGAAGTGAGGCAAGGCCATGATAGCCAAGGCCACGATTATGACGCGAAGGATAGTCTTCATGAAAAAAGTATACCATGTATACTATTCACCTATCCGATTAATTAAGCGGCACAGCAATGATCAAGGAAGTCAGGGCACGAGAGATTCTGGATTCGCGAGGCAATCCGACGGTCGAGGTCGATATAACGTTGAAAGACGGCTCATTCGGTCGCGCGGCGGTCCCATCCGGCGCGTCGACCGGCTCGCATGAGGCGGTGGAACTGCGCGACGGCGACAAGGAGCGCTATGGCGGCAAAGGCACGTCCAAAGCAGTCGCCAATGTGAACGGCGCTATCGCGCGGGCGATCGTCGGCAAGAGGTTCACGCAGGCGACCCTGGACAAGGCGCTCATCGCCCTCGACGGCACGCCGAACAAGGGTTCGCTCGGCGCGAATGCCATTCTCGGCGTATCTATGGCCTTCTCCCACGCCATGGCGAAGTCCGATAAGGTATCGCTCTATCAGTACTTCAAGGACGTCAGCGGCTCCAAAGACAAATTCCGCCTCCCTGTTCCCCTCATGAACGTGCTTAACGGCGGCAAGCATGCGGAGAATTCGACCGACCTCCAGGAATTCATGATCGTGCCTCTCGGCGCGCCTTCCTTCAAAGAGGCTCTCCGCTACGGCGCAGAGACGTTCCACGGATTAAAGAAGATCCTCTCGGCGAAGAAGCTCAGTACGTCCGTCGGCGACGAAGGCGGGTATGCTCCTTCGCTCCCGAATAACGAGGCGGCGATCGAGACCATCATCGAAGCCATCAAGAAAGCCGGCTATACCCCGGGAATCGACATCGCTATCGCCATCGACGCGGCCGCGACGGAGATATACGAGCCGGGCGCGGGCGGCAAGCCGGGCATATACAATCTCAAGACCGAGAACAAGAAGCTCTCGTCGAAAGAGATGGTCGAATACTATGCGAACTGGTGCAAGAAATACCCTATCGTATCGATCGAGGACGGCCTCGCCGAGGACGACTGGGCGGGCTATGAGCTCATGACCAAAATGTTGGGCAAGAAGGTCCAGATCGTGGGCGATGACCTCTTCGTCACGAACGTCGAGCGCCTCGCCATGGGAATTAAAAAGAAGACGGGCAATTCCATCCTCATCAAATTGAATCAGATCGGCACCGTGACCGAGACCATCGATGCCATCAAGATGGCGAATAAGGCCGGCTACACATCGATCATATCGCACCGATCGGGCGAGACCGAGGACACCACCATCGCGGACTTCGTCGTGGGCCTCGCGACCGGCCAGATCAAGACCGGTTCGGCATCCCGCACCGACCGCATCGCCAAATACAATCAACTCCTCCGCATCGAAGAAGCTCTCGGCGACAAGGCTGTCTATCCGGGCAAGGACGCGTTCAAGGCATAAGTCGCGGACGTTTCCAGAAAAAAAGCCGCCCATGGAATCCAGGGGGCGGCTTTGTTTAGGGGTAGCTATTCCTCAGCAAGGGCGAAACCGAGGAGACAAGCGACTTCATAGGGCATAAGGAGATCGAAAACCTGATCAAGGATCCGGCCTCCGACCGCCTTCGGCCGACGATTCGTGACTTCGATGTGTTCCGACAGGTTCGGAGGGACGCCGATGAGATCGCGACTCGTGCAACAACGGATGCAGATCTTGCCCGAGGCTGCGCAGTCACAGTCGCACGAATCGATCCCATCGCGGAAGTCGTGACCCGTCTCCGACAAGACGTCGTCGGCGCGCTTGAACCGGCTGCTAAACGTCCGAGCTTCTTCCGCCTCGATCTCCGACTGATTCATGAACCGGCGCATGATGTACGGATCGATATAAACGCGGGCTGTCTGCCTGCGGCCGACATTATCCCGGGAACGGCGCTCGATGGAATCAAGCATTCTTTCATCAAACATACGTGGCATAACCGAATCTCCTTTGTTTTGAGTTTTTATTTGAATGTAACGAGAACAGAGCCTCAAATACCCTACAACTCGCCCGAGCACCCGTCAAGGCAGCTCCGGTGCATAACTTTTGTACAATGAAGCCTCACGAAATCGCGCCAGAATATGAAAACCTACACGCAGACCGCTCTCATAATCCTCGACGGCTGGGGCTATCGCGAAGACGCGAAAGACAATGCCGTAGCCGCCGCCAAAAAGCCTTTCTTCGACAAGATGTGGCGCGAATATCCGCATACCCTCCTCGAGGCATCGGGGCTTCATGTCGGATTGCCCCACGGCCAGATGGGAAATAGCGAGATCGGCCACACGACGATCGGCGCGGGCGCGATCGTCGACACCGACCTCGTACGCATAGCGAAATCTATCGAGACCGGGGAGTTTGATCATATTCCCGCATTCGTAAAGCTTTTTGACCATGTGAAAAAGAATGATTCGACGCTTCATGTCAAAGGTCTCCTCGGAAACGGCGGCGTGCATGCGCACCAGGACCATCTCGTCGCCTTCGTAAAGGCGGCCAAGGAGGCCGGTATCCGCAAAGTTGCCATTCATGCATACACCGACGGCCGCGACACGGCGCCGCAGAGCTCGGCCCAATTCCTGCGCGAACTTGAATCCGATTTGGAAAAAATCGGCGTCGGATTTATCGCTACCGCTACCGGCCGTTTTTACGCTATGGACCGAGACAATAACTGGGATCGAGTCAAAAAGGCCGAAGATGCATTGTTCGAGGGCAAGGGTATGCAGAGCGAAGCGGGCTATTCCCCTTCCGAAGTCGTAGCTTCGCTTCACGCCGCAGGCGTCCTCGACGAGCACCTCAAACCAGTGATCTTCCTCGATAAGGAGGGCAAGAGCTATCAGATCAAGGCGAACGACGCCGTATTGTTCACGAACTTCCGCTCGGATCGTGCCCGCATGATATCCAAGAAATTCCTGGAACGAGCGGCCGATATGAACCTCGCCTTTGCTACTCTCACCGAATATGACAAGACGTTCGATTGCGAAGTCGCCTTCCCGCCGCGCTCCATCGAGACGACCATCGCAAAAGAGGTGTCGTCGGCGGGCATGATTCAGGCTCATATAGCAGAGACGGAGAAATTCCCTCACGCTACCTATTTTTTGAATGGTGGCGTAGAATCGCCATACCCGGGCGAGAAGCACATCATGCTCGATAGCCGAAAGGACGTGAAGACGCACGACGAGGCACCCGAGATGCGAGCAGAAGCGATCGCTGGCAAGGCCATCGAGCAGATAGAGGCCGGCACGAACTTTATCTTCATCAATTTCGCCAATCCGGACATGGTGGGCCACACTGCGAACGTGTCCGCCATCGTGAAAGCCGTGGAAACCGTCGATACGCAGCTGAAACGCGTCGTGGAAGCCCTAGTGAAACGCGGAGGCATCGCCTTCGTCACCGCCGATCACGGCAATGCCGAAGTGAATATCGATCCAGAGACCGGCGAGAAGCATACCGCTCACACCATCAATCCCGTGCCCGCTATCCTGACGAGCGCGGAGATATCGTTTGCCTCGAAAAATAGGATATCGGGCGGCCTCGCCGACATCGCGCCGACGATACTCGCTCTCCTCGGTATAAAAAAGCCCGCCGGCATGACGGGAAAGAATCTCGCGGCGTAGGCTCCGCTCGATCTAATTGTATTCTTCCCTATTCTTGAGCCATGAACCGACCCAGATGATGAGGGCGAATACGATCGCGCCTATGACGATCTCCTGCGAATAGAATTTGGCCTTATCGAAATACGAGATGAAGACGTCGCCGAAGAAATAGCCGCCGAGAACGAAGAGCGCGGTCCAGAGTATCGAGTTCGCGAGGTTAAGGAGCACGAATTTCTTGGTCGGGAGCTCGCTCGTGCCCAAAGCGAACAAAGTCGGTATGCGCAGGCCATAGAGGAATCGGTAGCCGAAGAGGATCTTGTTTTGATGGTTGTGGATGAGATCGTGGACCTTCTCGGCGCGCCTCCTCCAATGCCTCCTGCCGCGCTTCTCGAGGAAGGCGGTCCCTTTATGCCTGCCGAGGAAGAAGAAGAGCTGGTCGCCGAGAAAGGTCGCGAGAAATGCGACGACGAGTACCGCCGAAAGAGGCAGGAATTGGAGCGATGCGAGCACGCCCGCGGCGATGACCACGAGCTCGCCTTCGAAGAAGGTGCCGATGAAGACGGCTATAAGACCATACTGAGCGAGTATTACTTCAAGCATAGGGAACTCGATCTAAGATTTCTTCTCCACCCAGCCGTCCTTAAGGTATGAATCGAGCTTCTTATATTTTACCTCTTTTTCCTCAGAGCCCTTGGTGATAACTATTTTGTCGTTTCGGCCCATTTTGTCAGCCGCTCCCGCCGCGTTCGCGGCGCTATTGCCGAGAATGCCCTTAGCATCGCTTTCGACGGTATTGAGGGGCTTCATATCGACGGATGTCGTCGCGCCCGGCGCGCCGATGCCCTGCAAAAGATTGACGAGCTGGGCATTGATCGACATCTGCATAGATTTAAAGAGTGCGAGACCCTCGCGTTTATATTCGATGAGCGGATCGCGCTGGCCGTATGCGCGGAGGTTCACCGAGGAACGGAGATATTCCATGGCTTCGAGGTGCTCGACCCAGAACATGTCGATCGACTGGAGGAAGAGCCTCCTCAGAACCGCAGCGAATGCCTGATCGCCCATAGCGGAGCGCTTCGCTTTGATATCGGCGGCGATCTTCGCGCCCTCTTCCGACGATTCGTCGATGAGAGCGTTCAATTCGGCGATGACGGTATCGTCCGCGCCTACAAGCATCTTCCTGCGGCGATCGTATATGGTCTTTCGATGGAGATTCATCACGTCGTCGTATTCGAGGACGTGTTTTCGGGCGTCGAAATTGAAGCCTTCTATCCTCGTCTGCGCGGTCTCGAGCGAACGCGTGATCATGCCGTTCTCTATCGGCTCATCCTCGGCTATGCCGAAGCGGCCCATCATCCTTTTCACCATATCCGTCGCGAATACGCGCATGAGGCTGTCTTCGAGCGATACAAAAAACTGCGTCTCGCCCTGATCGCCTTGGCGGCCTGAACGGCCGCGGAGCTGATTGTCGATACGACGCGCCTCGTGGCGCTCGGTACCGAGTACGAAAAGACCGCCGGCGGTACGGACTTTCTCGGCATCGTCTTTGGACGCGAGCGCGCCGCCTAATTTTATGTCGACGCCGCGGCCCGCCATGTTAGTGGCAATCGTCACCGCGCCGATCCTGCCCGCCTGCGCGATGATTTCGCCTTCCCTCTCGTGGTTCTTGGCGTTCAGGACCTCGTGCTTCACGCCTTCGCGACGCAGATAGTCGGAGAGGAGCTCATTCTTCTCGATCGAGACGGTGCCGATGAGGACGGGCTGGCCCTTCTGATTCACCTCTTTGACTTTGCGGGCGATGGCCTTGAATTTGCCGGTCTCGGTCTGGAATATCTGATCGTTCCTGTCGATGCGAGATACCGGTTTATTGGTCGGAACAGCTATGGTATTGAGCCCGTAGACCTTGAAGAATTCTTCGCGCGACGTGATGGCGGTTCCCGTCATACCCGAAAGCTTTTTATAGAGCCTGAAAAAATTCTGATACGTGATGGACGCATAGGTGCGCGTCTCCTTCTGGATGGTCGCGCCCTCTTTCGCCTCGATAGCCTGATGAAGGCCTTCTGACCAGCGACGACCGGGCTGGAGACGGCCGGTGAACTCATCGACGATCACGACTTGGCCTGAATTGACGACGTATTCCTTATCCTTATGGAACAAAGCCTTGGCGCGTATGGCGGTCTCGAGGTGATGGACATATTTCACGCCCCGGTCAGTATATATATTGTCGATACCGAGGAGCTTTTCGGCCTTGGTGATGCCCTCGTCGGTGAGCTGGATCGCCTTGCGCTTCTCGTCGACTTTGAAATCGACGTCTTTGACGAGATTCGTCGCGATCTGCGCGAACGTCTTGTAGAGATCCTCTGATTCCGCCGTCGCCGACGATATAATGAGCGGCGTTCGTGCCTCGTCGATGAGAATGGAGTCGACTTCGTCGACGACCGCGTAGTTCCATTCGCGCTGGCGGAGATTCTCGGGCGAATACTCGAGATTGTCGCGCAGATAATCGAAACCGAATTCCTGATTCGTGCCGTACGTGATATCCGCGGCATAGGCTTCCTTGCGCGAGCATGGCCTGAGGAATTCGTGGGCGACCTTGAACGCGCCGGTCTCGTCGCGCTTTTTATCCGCTTCATCGGTTCCTGCCGGCGCATCGAACGGCGTAGGCGCGCTCCTATGCGCAGGGTCGTACAGATACGACGCCTCATGATTGATGACGGCGCAGGTAAGGCCGAGAAAATCGTAGACCTGCCCCATCCATGCGGCATCGCGGCGCGACAGATAGTCGTTCACCGTGACGACATGGACGCCATGGCCCGAAAGCGCGTTGAGATACGCCGGGAGCGTGGCAACGAGAGTCTTGCCTTCGCCGGTGCGCATCTCCGCGATGCCCGATCTATGTAAAATGGCGCCGCCGACGAGCTGTACGTCGAAATGGCGCTGGCCGAGGGTGCGGCGGGCCGCTTCGCGGACCGCCGCGAAGGCCTCTGGCAATATATCGTCCTCGGTCTCCCCTAGGGCAAGGCGCTCTTTGAACGAGGCGGTCTTAGCCTTCAGATCCGCGTCGGAAAGGGTCTTGAAGCTCTCCTCGAGAGCGTTTATCTGGGGCACTAATGTCAAAAAAGGCTTCAAATCGTTCGTATTCCGGTCTCCGAACAGCTTCGTAAGGAAAGATGCCATAGGGCGCTATTCTAGCATATTAGGACCTCTTTGAGACCCCCTACGCCACAAAACCCACTTCCGGCTCCATATCTATTCCCGTCTTCTTTTTCACGATGAGACGCACGCTCTCTTCAAAGACGCGGATCTCGGCGGCAGTGGCATCCGTATAAGCGACAACGACAAGGGGTTGATTTTTAAAGAGTCCGACATTATCCGTTGAATATCCTTTGAGATCGCAGACTTTATCAAGTATCCAGGCCAAAGGGATTTTGACGCGAGCATCATCTGAAGAGACCTCGCGCGTGCCTGCGGGCGCATCGGCCGGAAAAGACGGGATGCCTGGAAAGCGCGCCGCCAGAGCATCGTATGCATCGCGCGATATGATCGGATTCTTCCAGAACGATCCCGCCGTCCCGACTTTGGACATATCAGGGAATTTTCCTGCGCGGATCTTTGTCACCGCATCGCGAATATCGGATTGAGAGACCGCAACCACTGCGGCGAGCGTAGCAGAAAAATATTCCTTAAGGTCTTTATATGAGAGATTCGGCTTCGGCGTCGCCGAAAGCTTAAACGTGACGGATATGATGATCCATTTCTTGCCCGCATCGGTCTTGAATACGCTGTCGCGATAGGAGAATCCGCATTCGCGGTTGCTGAGGACGCGCGCCGCGCCGGTCTCGCGGTCGATGACCGAAACCGATTCGATGACATCCATCGCCTCCGTGCCGTACGCGCCGATATTCTGGACTGGCGCGGCGCCCACCGTGCCCGGTATAGCAGAGAGATTCTCGAGACCCCACGCTCCCCACTCGACGCTCTTCGCTACAAGATCGTCCCATGACTCACCCGCCCACGCTGTGACGTAGACACAGCCATCACGAACCTCATGCGAAGCGCCCTTCATCTCCATTTTCAACACGAGCCCGCCAAAACCGGCGTCAGAGACGACGATATTCGACCCGCCGCCCAAAACGAAGAGCGACAGGCCCTTTTCGTGAGCGAAAGCGATCGCTTCCTGTATCTCAGCTTCGCTCCGCGTTACGGCGAAATATCGCGCCGAACCGCCGACGTTAAAGGTTGTATATGGAGCGAGAGGAATGTTCTCTGATATCTTCACGATCGTGTGTGCGCGGCGCTCGAATTACTGGCCGTTCTGAATAGCCTGAATATATTGATCGATCTGCGGCTTGAGACTCGGATCGACAGCCTCTATTTGCCTGAACATAAGGACGGCCATGGCCTTATTGCCCGACTGATAATAGACGCCTGCGAGATTCTGCATGCTCGACGTATCCTTAGGATTCGCGACGATGCGCGCCTTCAAGAGAGCGATAGCCTTGGCCCAATTGCCGCTATCGATATATGCGCGAAGGAAATCATCGTCGGCCATGGAGGAATCGAGGCCCGCGCCCTGGAGAACGGCCCGTGCATCGGTCTCGCGACCGGCATAGACGAGCGACATAGCGTAGTATCGCGCCGCATCAGCGTACGAATGATCAAGATCATACGCGGTCTTGAATGCGGCTATGGCCTTGTCGGACTGCTTGGACGACAGATAGAAGCTACCGACCTGAAAGAGGATGGTCTGCTTCTTCGGCGAGAGCTCGGCCGCGGCGACAAAATGTTTCTCAGCATCGGCTGTCTGGCCGTACGAGGCATAGAACGTGCCGGCGAACGTCTCGTAACGGGCATCGCCCGGCGAGCGCTGGATCTGCGTATCGACGAGACCCTTGGCGAACTCGGCGAACTTCTGACGCACATCGAGAGAGACGGCGTTGTTATTCATCGCGGGTACGGCGGTCACCACCCTCTCGACTAATTCAGGCCTGCCGAGCGTATCGTATGACGCCGCGCGGACGAATGCGTCGAGAGCGGCCTGCCCCTGCACCGGCGATACCGAAGACGCTCGAAGCGCGTCTATGAGGTAGATATTCGTCTCGTATCCGCGCCAGTTGAAGAACCAGAGAGCGAATGCGAGCGCGACGAGGACAATGGGGCCGGCCATCTTCACGTCGTCAGTCTCGATCTCCTGCGCATCGCCGCCGATCGGCTTTTCGAGCCTCGTCGCCTTGAAATGGATAAAGGCGAGAACCGACCCGAACAATATATAGCTCACGATATTGTCGAATACGAAGAGGTTATGAAAGAAATACGCCGCGCCGAGGCCGGTGAACAAGGCTTTCTCCGTAAACGAAATATCGGCAGACTTCTTCCAGAGGAGCCATATCGCCGCGCCGAAGAGCCACAGATACGCGAGAAGGCCGAGCACCCCGCCCGCAACGAGCCAGTCAAGGACCGAATTATGGGCATGATCGAACCACTGCTCCTGCGCATACATGCGCGGATCGTAATCCTTGTTGAATATGTAGTTGAAATTCTCCTGGCCCCAGCCGAATACCGGCCTCTCCTTCCAGCCTTCGATAGCCATCGGCCATATATATGCGCGAGCCTGCGTCTGCGTATCTGCCCACGATATCGACGCGAAGCGCGAGAGGACCGGGCTCTCCGTGACGAATGACGTGTGGCGGATGCCGATGAATCCGATGACGAGGAGAACCACCGCTCCCACGATCGATGCAGCCACGATACGAAGCTTCTTTTCACCTTTGTCGAAGGCGGCGATCAGAATACCCGAGAGCAAAAGCCCGCCCAGAAGACCGAGGATCGATCCTCGGGTAGCCGTGTGGTAGAGGATGATGAAATTCAAGAAAGCGATGATGCCGTACGATACCCTCTTCCATATCGCCTTATCGCGGTTCACGAGAATGAGCGCGAAGAAGATATTGAACACCATATATATGGCGAGATACGTCGCATTGCCGAACGTACCGTCGACGCGGACGCCGCCCTGATTGATCTGGAACACGCCGCCGAGCTGGGCGAATCCATAGAGCGTCATGGCGAAGCTCGACCATACCGACCATTCGAGGAATCGCTTCCAGAGTTTTTCCGTCGAAAGGACTGCCGAAGCGACGATGAAATAGAGGAAGAGGTGGAGGATGGTGATATAGCCTTCCATACGCTCGAAATTAGACCAGAAGCTCTTCCACGGATTCACGCCGAATATGTCGGCTATTCCGATCACGCCGACGAACGCGACGAACGCCCAGAGCATCCATGACTTACGAGGCCGCGCCGAGGCGTCGCGAAGCGACAGAAGGAGCCATGCCGCGAAGCCTATCTCGACGAACGCCCTAAACAGGAAGCCCTTGCCCGTGATGAACGGGAAGAACATGTTGCCGGGTACGATGAAAGGGATGATAAATACCGCGAAGACACTAGCGACGGCCGTTCGTTTCAATATGGTGTTGAGCGTCATGGATTCAAATATATCACAGGGCACGGCCTATTTGTAACGTTTTCCGCCGGCCAACGATTACAAACAGCGCATAAAAATGATAGACTGCACCGGTATGACTGCCCCCACGACCATCATCCGCCCGAAGAAGACCTTTTCATGGGAGGACATGAGGGAGCTCTGGCGATATCGCGAGCTCCTCTATTTCTTTACCTGGCGCGACCTCAAAGTCCGCTATAAACAAACACTCATCGGCGTCCTCTGGGCACTCCTCCAGCCGCTCATCACGATGGTAGTGTTCAGCGTGTTCTTCGGCCAGCTTGCGCAGGTGCCTTCCGACGGGGTGCCGTATCCCATATTCGTCTATGTCGGCCTCCTCTTCTGGCAGTTCTTCTCGGGCGCGCTCACCGAGACGTCGAATACCCTCATATCGAACCAGCCGATCATAACCAAGGTCTACTTCCCTCGCCTCATCCTGCCGATAAGCGGCGTGATCACCAAGCTCGTCGACTTCGGGGTCGCGGCGATCGTACTCGTCGGCCTCATGCTCTATTACGGATTCGTGCCTCATTTCGCCGGACTCTGGCTCCTGCCAGTGCTCCTCGCTATCGCATTCATGGCATCCGTCGGCGGCGGCCTCTTCCTTGCCGCGGTGAACGTCAAATACCGCGACGTCCGCCACGCGCTACCGTTCTTCATCCAGATACTCCTCTTCCTCACGCCCGTCATATATCCTGCGTCGATCGCGGGCAAATTTTCGTGGCTCCTCGCCCTCAACCCGATGACGGGCGTTATTCAGTCGGCGCGGGCGGCGCTCCTCGGCACGACGCCGGTCAACTGGACGCTCCTCGGCCTGTCGTTTTCGGTCTGCCTCGTCGTCCTCATCATCGGCACGATCTATTTCAAGAAGGTCGAGCGCTATTTCGCCGACATACTCTAAACCACGCATATGGAACCTATCATCGAAGTAAAAGGCATCGGCAAGAGATACGACATCCGGCATGGGCAGGGCGGCTACATCGCGCTCCGCGACGTCCTCATGAACGTCATGAGGAGACCCTTCAGCTTCGCCAAGGATAAAGCCAAGCGGGTCGCCGGCATAAAGACCCGCGAGGACTTCTGGGCGCTTCGGGACGTGAGCTTTAACGTCGAACAAGGCGAGATCATCGGCATCATCGGCCGAAACGGCGCAGGCAAATCGACGCTCCTTAAAATATTGACCGGCATCACCCCGCCGACGACCGGCGAGATCAAGATGCGCGGCCGCGTCGCGTCCCTCCTCGAGATCGGCACCGGCTTCCATCCTGAATTAACGGGCCGCGAGAACATATTCCTGAACGGCGCCATCCTCGGCATGACTAAAAAAGAGATCGCGGACAACTTCGACTCCATCGTCGAATTCGCCGAGATAGAGAAATTTCTCGATACGCCGGTCAAATACTATTCATCGGGCATGTACGTGCGCCTTGCCTTCTCCGTCGCATCGCATATGGAGCCGGACATACTCCTCGTAGACGAAGTGCTCGCCGTAGGCGACGCCGAATTCCAGAAGAAATGCATGGGCAAGATGGAAGAGGTGACCCGCAAGCAGGGCCGCACGATCCTCTTTGTGAGCCACAATCTGTCGGCCGTGAAGCGCCTCTGCAAGAAGACTGTCCTCATCGAAAAGGGCCAGGTGAAGATGTTCGACGAGACCGAGAGGGTTATCACTCGCTATCTCAACAGCGCCGAGATGAGCTCGATGAACGAATTCCCTCTCGAGCCTGGCAAAAAAGCGCAGGTGACCAAGGTCAGCATCATGAATGCCGCAGGCCAGCCGGCCACGCGCATGACGGTGAACGAAGGTTTCACCATAGAGATGGACTACGAGATCTCCTCCCCCGTCAAAATGACGCCATCGGTCATATTCTATGCGGAAGGAGACATTCTCCTCTTCTCTTCTGAGTCAGATACAACAGCAAGTGTCGGCGATTTCGAACCAGGAAAATATAAGACATCGGTCAAAGTGCCGCCGAACCTGCTTAACGTCGGCATGTACTACATCGATACCCGCCTCCACCGCCCTGGCGTCGAGAATTTCGACATGAAGCAGGGTATCAATTTCGAAATCATCGACGCGGCGGAGAATCCTCAGTCGATCGTCTATAACGGCAAGCATCCGGGCAAGCTCGCCGTGGCGCTCAAATACAAGACGGCTAAGACGAAATAGCGGCGCGCATCACCGATGAAGCTTTTCATCAACAACATCATATTCAAGCTGACGGGTCACCGACTCTATAAAGTCGACATGACCGAATATACCTACGGCAAGAATGGCGACAGGCCGGAACTCTATGCGCATATCCCGAAAGACCTCTCGGGTAAGATACTCGACATCGGTTCGGCCTACGGATCGTGGGCTAAGGATAATTTCAGAGATGTGACGACTATGGATCAGATGGGCAAAGCTGACGTGCGCGGCGACATCCTCGCCACGCCGTTCAAGGACGGAGAGTTCGACGCCATATTTTGTTTTGAGGTTCTCGAACACGTGAAGGATCCTTTTAGGGCTGCTGCGGAGATCCACCGCGTCCTCGCCCCAGAGGGTCGTGCGTTTATATCAACCCCCTTTTCTGCCGAACTTCACGGCGAAGAGTACGGCGACTATTGGCGCTTCACCCGCCAGGGCCTCGGCGAGCTTTTCAAGGGATTCTCATCCGCCGAGATCATCCATTTCGGCAGGAACGAACTGAAGCCGCACCACTATCTCGTGAAGGCGGTTAAATAAGCGTGATGCCTGGCGCGATATGGAGCCCTTCGAACGAGAGCTTCGTACCTACTTCCCCTTTGCCGAGAAGCTTGAGCACGGCATTCGCGACATCTACCTTGGTCGGATATACGGATTTGGTGAGGGCTGTCGACGTCGGGATCGGCACGTTCGGGCATGATAGCGTGACAGGCGCGGTCTTGAGCTTGATCGACTGGTCCTTCCCTACAGCGGCGATGATTTCGGAACCGATGTTGAATGCTTCGTTGGTCGTGTCGATGGTGATGAGGCGTCCGGTCTTTTTTATAGAGGTAAGCACAGTCGGATAATCGATCGGATTGATACTCACAAGGTCGACAAGCTCGACAGATGCCTTGTCGCCGATGATATCGAGAGCCTCGCGCGCAGCGAGAAGTCCATCGCCGTACGAAACGATCGTGACATCATTTCCCTTCGCGACGACCTGCGCCTTATCGAGAGGCTCAGCGAATATCTCCGTCGGGACATCCTGTTTTATATTGAAAAGCCAGCGCGGCTCGAGGATGACGACGGGATTCTTGTCGCGGAGCGCGGAGACGAGGAGGCCTTTCGCCATGCGCGGCGACGACGGAATGACGACCTTGAGACCGACGGTGTTGCCGAAGAGCGAATAGAAGGCCTGCGTGTGCTGAGGACCATTGCCCCACTGACGGCCGATGTTGATGCGGAACACGACGGGAACCGGATTGCCGCCGCCAAACATGTAATTCCATTTCGCCGCCTGCGTGAACATGGCGTCCGCGCCAAGGATGGCGAATTCGAGGCGTCCGTGATGGACGATCGGATGGATGCCGGCGATGGCCGCGCCGACGGCCATGCCCGTGATACCCGCCTCGGACACCGGCACGTCGAGGACGCGGTCGGGATATTTCGCCTTGAGCCCCGCCGTCGTGCCGTCGGCGCCGTTTTTATACGATACGCCGAGGCCGAGCACGCAGACCCTCGGATCGACCTCCATCATCTGGTCTGTCGCTTCCTTCAGAGCCTCGGTATATTTAATGATGCGTTCAGCCATAGGTTTATGCGAATACGTCGGTATAAAGAGTCTCCTTGGCCGGATACGGAGCGGTCGCCGCGTATTTGATGCAGTCGATCGCATGCGCGCGGGCGTCCGTTTCGATCTTAGCGAGCTCGGCTTCGGCGACGCCCTGCTTTACCAGAGCGGCGCGCACTTTTTTGACCGAGTCCTTTTCGACGCGCTTCTCGAGCACGTCCTCCTCGCGATAGTTCTCGTCGAAGATCGGCGCGCTGTGAGCCATGTGGCGAAACGTCACACATTCCAAAACGACAGGACCTTTGCCCGCGCGAATGTACGTTACAGCTTCAGAAGCCTTCGCGAGGACGTCTTCATAGTCGAGACCGTCGGCCTTCAGATATTTAACGCCGAAACCTGTGACGATATTCTCGACATTATGTTCAGCAGATCGCCTGTCGCGGAGCTTGGAATTGACCGAGTGGAGATTGTTTTCGACGACGAGAAGAAGCGGATTTTTGAAAAGGGCCGCCAGGTTGAGCGTCTCATACACAACACCTTCTTCAAACGCACCATCGCCGAAGAATGCCGCGGTGAGGCCCTTGGCCTTTGAATATCGCTGCTCGAATGCACTGCCGTTCGCGAGCGGCACGACGGAGCCGAGTATCGGCGTCGAACCGATGAAATTCACCGACTTGTCTATCATGTGCATCGAGCCGCCCTTTCCTTTGCAACAGCCCTCGGCCTTGCCGAGGAGCTCGCAGACCATAGCCTTCAAGTCGCCGCCTTTGGCTAGATAGTGGCCATGCGATCGATGGTTGCCCATGACGCGATCTTCGGGTGCCAATGCGTCACAGACGCCCACAGCGACAGCTTCTTGGCCCACGTAGAAATGGACGAAGCTCATTACCTTGTTCTCGAGGTAATATTTCGCGATCTCCTCTTCCGCGACGCGGATCGAGGTCATGGTCTTGAATGCGTGAAGGAGGTTCGACTTCATGACAGGGCCAGAGTTACATCTCTATCAATATGCGGCTCGCGCCGCCCTTCCTGACGAGGTCGATGGCTTCGTTTATCTGATTGAGCTTGAGGCGATGAGTGATGATCTTGTCGATGTTGAGCTTGCCGCTCTTATGGAGACTCACGTAGCGCGGGATATCGCGCGTCGGGTGGAACCTGCCGCCCTGCGTCGCGCGCATGGATTTGCCCTCACCTTCGAAGAAATGATTAGCGTTCTTGATCTCGATCGACTCGCCGGGCTTCGGATGGCCGAGCATGACGAAGCGGCCGATACCCGAGAGGAGCTGCATGGAATCCTCGATCGCCTTCTTGCTACCCGTGCAGTCGACAATGACATGGACGTCTTTGAGGCCAAGCTTGCCGAGCTCGTCTTTGATCGACTGAGTAGCCGCGTTTATGTAAAGGTCCGCGCCGACCTCGAGGGCCGTGTCTTTCTTGTGGTCATGGATGTCGACGGCGATGATCGGATGCGCGCCCGCGAGCTTGGCGGCCTTGATGAGGTTGACGCCGAGACCGCCCACACCCATGGTCATAAAGCTCTCGCCGAGCTTCAGCTCAGATTCATTGTCGATGAGACCGAGAGCGGTCGAAAGGCTGCAGCCGAGAAGGGCGCAGAGTTCCTCAGGAGTATCCTGAGGAACAGGGGTCACCCTGTTCTCCGACACGACCGAATATTCGGAGAGCGTGGTCACCTTGCCGCTTCGCATCGGCTTGCCCTTCCATATATATGTCGGGAAATCGGCCTCGATGCCTTCGCCTTTCCTCCAGTGCATGATGACCTTGTCGCCCGGTTTTACCTTGGTCACGCCGGGACCGACTTTCTCGACAATGCCGCAGCCTTCGTGGCCGAGGAGATGGGGCACGAATTTGGCATTGCCTTTATTGCCAGCGATCTCCTGAAGCTGAGAGCCACAGAGGCCGGAGACCAATATCTTGACGAGCACCTGTCCGAACGCGAGGTCGGTGAGCTCGATATCGTCGATGATAAGAGGACCGTTTATGGTCTCGAGGATTGCTGCTTTCATAAAAGTACGATTATAGTAGCACTTTTCCTGTAATCCGCCATACGTCGCCCGCGATGCGAAATGCTATACTGCGGACACCATGCGAAGCGTCATCGTCCTCCACAATTTCGGCCTTGGCGACCATTTCATGTGCCACGGCATCGTCCGCGACTATGCGGCACGGTACGCCAAGGTCGGCCTCTTCTGCCTGCCCCATAACTATGCGTCGACGGCCTTCATGTACCGCGACCTGCCGAACGTCGCTATTCTCAAGGGAGACGAGAAAGTCGCCCGCGCATATATAGCGGAGAATGCCGGACCGGGACGCGAATACGGCGAATCTATGATCATCGGCTTCGACCGCCTGGACAAGAATTCGGGGGTACATCTGCAGAAGCAGTTCTATACGATGGCAGGAGTCGGCCTCGACAAGACCTGGAGCGCATTCCATGTCGAACGTGACCGCGCGGTAGAGCGCGCGTTCTCCGAGAAGAACGCTCCCAAAAAGCCCTACGCCTTCCTTCACGAAGACACGTCGCGCGGATACGCCATCAAACGCCATCTCGTCAATCGCGACCTCGAGGTATTCGTTCCCGACCCCTCAAAAGCCGCGACGGTATTCGACTATACAGAGATTATAGAGAAGGCCGCGGAGATCCATGTCATTGATTCGTCTTTCATGTTCATGATCGACTGCCTTCCCTATCGAAATCCAGATCAGAAGCTCTTCGTCCATCGATATGCCCGCGAGAATAACGAATGGCAACTGCCGATATTGAAGAAAGACTGGACCATCATCGGCGAGCAGACGAACGCGCTCGATCCGCTACGAAGGCTCGTAGACTGGCTCGCGGCGCATACATCGAATAATTTCCTCCGCCGCCTCTATCGAAAGATATTCAGGATAGCGGGATGGACCATGGGTAGGCCGAACAAGCCTGATATCAAGGGATTCATCGACCGATACGATCATTTCGGCATTGAGGTCTACCCTGATATGCTCGCGAGCGACGCGAAGACGCGCGAAGCGCTCAAAAAAATCCGTCCGAACGTGAAGAACGCCCTCATGACGCGCATCGATCGTAAGATCTTGTCTCTGAAGGCCGCCGAGCGTATGCTCGCCGAAGCCGGCTACGAGGTATTCGAGCGACAGATATACTCGAAGGAAGCCTGCTTCATATCCAGGCGATCATAGTATGTGCGGCATCATAGCCATAGCAGGACAAAAGACTAAAGACATATCTGACGCGCAGGTCGGCGCGATGCTTTTATGCCTCGCACAGCGCGGCCCTGACGATAAGGGATTCGAGAGGCTCGGTTCTGCCGAGGATGCGGGCGCAGTCGTCGGCCAGACGCGGCTCTCCATCGTCGATCTCTCCCCCGCCGGCCATCAGCCGATGCGAGACAATACGAATCCTCTTACGATCGTATTCAACGGCGAGATATACGGATATAAAGGCCTGTGCGCCGAACTCGAAAAGCGCGGACATCGATTCTCTTCCCAGTCTGACACCGAAGTCATATTGAAAGCCTACGCGGAATACGGCCGCGACTGCGTACAGCATATCGACGGTATGTTCGCATTCGCGATATGGGACGACGTGAAGAAAGAGCTCTTCGTCGCGCGCGACCAATTCGGCAAGAAGCCGCTCTACTATGCGTCGATCGAAAGAACCGGGAAAGCGCCGCTCTTCGTCGCCGCATCCGAGATCAAATCGATATTCGCGAGCGGCCTCGTGAAGGGGATCGTCGATCCCGCGGCGCTCGACGATTATCTGCGCCTCATGTACGTGCCTTCATATCGCACGATATATTCCAATATACACATGCTGCCGCCTGCCCACGCAGGTATCGTGAAGGACGGCTCGATAGAGACCTGGCGATATTGGGACCTGGAAAAGAAGAAGATCGATATCTCATACGAAGACGCCAAGGCGAAGCTCAAAGAGCTCTTGGATGCCGCGGTGAAGAAGAGGATGGTGGCTGACGTCGAGATCGGCTCGCTCCTTTCAGGCGGCGTGGATTCGACTATCGTCACGCTCTACGCCCAGAAATATTCGAAGACTCCCGTAAAGACGTTCTCGGTCGGATACGAAGGCACCAAAGACGAATCAGCGTTCGCACTCGAAGCGTCGAAAAAGATCGGCACGGACCACTATCCCCTCCGTGTGAACGCCGACCTCGCTGACGAGCTCGAGAAGATCGTTGCGTATATGGACGAGCCTCACGGAGACACGTCGAATTTCCCTCAGCACCTCATATCGGGGCTTGCCGCGAGCAAGGTTAAGGTTGCGCTCACGGGCGACGGCGCTGATGAGCTTTTTATGGGTTACGGCTGGTATCAGAAGCACTGGCACACACCACGCTGGAAACCGTCGCGATGGTTCTTGAATCCATTTAGGACGTACCGCAAGGCGACGACTATTTTTGGCGCGAGCGAGCGGCGGGCGCTTCTTAAATCGCGAGCGAGCGGCGTGACGCAGAGAGCGTCAGCGGCATCTGAAAAACTCGCGACCGCAGGCATATCCGATCCTATCGGCAAGATAAACGCCTTCGATCTCAAGATATACCTACCCGGACAGCTCTTCGCCAAGATAGATCGCACGAGCATGATGCATTCGCTCGAAGTCAGGTCGCCCTTCCTCGATACCGCGCTCGCGGAATTCGTCTACAGCCTCCCTACTTCGTTCAAGCTCTCGAAATCCAAGAACAAGATCATACTGAAAGACATCCTCGCCGAGGTATTTCCCCGCGAATTCGTCGACCGCAGGAAACAGGGTTTCGGCGCGCCCGTTGGTACGTGGCTTGCCCAGCCTAAAATGAAAGCGCTCGTCGATTCGCTCTTCGCCGAAGGCAATCCCGCATGGAGATTTCTCGATCGAAACGCCTCCCTGCGCGTCTCGGCCGACTTCTACAAGACCGGCGAGAACGGCGGCAAGCTCTGGTCGCTCGTATGCCTTCTTATGTGGTTTAATACGCATAATAAAAATCACCTCCATGCCTAGCACGTACCGCGCATACATAAACAAGCTCTCGAATAAGATACGCGGCACGGCCCATATGCCGGCCAGAGGTAAAAAGAAGGGCGACGCCCTGCTATCGTACCTCGTCTCGCCTTTCACTCAGACCCCGAAGGAAAGTCACATGGATCCGCACGCGAACTACTGGGAATGCGCCGAGATCGCCCGCCTTCTCGCAGAGCGAGGCTATGCCGTCGATATAATCCAGTGGAACGACGAAGCGTTCATCCCCAAGAAAAAATATAAGATCTGCATCGACACCCAAAAAAGGCTCGAGCGTCTCGCGCCGCTCCTTCCGTCTGATTGCAAGAAAGTCATGCACGTCGTGTCTTCATACGGCGAATTCCAGAACAACGCCGAACAGAAAAGGCTCGCGAATCTCAAATCGCGCCGCGGCATCGAATTGAAAGCCCAGAGAACCGAGTCGCCGTCTACGAATCCTCGATTCGCCGCCTATATGGAAGGTTTCGGCAACGATACCGTCTACGCCACCTATGCGCGCTTCGGCAAAGACATATTCCCTATCCACGAGTCGGTGTCGAAGACGTTCGATTTCCCGGCGAACAAGAATTTCGCCACGGCGAAAAAATCATTCCTCTGGTTCGGCGGAGGCGGAGCGGTCCATAAAGGACTCGACATGGTACTCGAGGCATTCGCAACGACGCCGGACCTTCATCTCCATATCGTCGGTCCCGTCGCGGCCGAAAAGGACTTCATGGAAGCCTACAAGAGCGAGCTCTCCCTCCCTAACGTGACCCTCCACGGCCGACCGAAGATAGATCAGGCAGGAAACATGAGCGTGAACGGTGTGCCTTTTTCTCAGATAACCGATATGTGCGGAGCCCTTATGTACATGTCATGCTCTGAAGGAACGTCAGGGGCCGCCGTCCAGGCAGTTCATGCCGGGCTCTATCCGATAATCACGCCGGAGACCGGCATAGACGAGAGAGCGCCGGCAACCCTCATATCAGAGCCGACCGTCGAGAAGATCCGCTCTGCCGCGCTCGAATTCGCCGCTCTCTCCGATAACGATGTCGAGGCTATGGCTCGGAAAGCCTGGTCTTTCATCCGCGCCTTCTATAGCAAACCTGAATTCTCTCGCACGTACGCCCTATTCCTCGATACCATATTGAAGGCATGAAACCTCTCATATCAGTCATCATCCCCGCCCATAATTCAGCCACGACCATCGGCACCGCCATACGATCGATCGCGAGCCAAACATGGAGAGAGCTCGAGATCATCGTCATCGACGATAACAGCGCTGACGATACGAGGTCCGTCGTCCTCGCTTTGGCAAAGGAAGACCCGCGCATCTCGTACTACGCCCTTCCCTTCAATGACCCGAATCGCGTCAATTCGCGCGGCAGGAACATAAACGCAGGATATTCGGCGAGGAATTATGGATTCGAGAAAGCTCGCGGCGCGTACATCACGTTCCAAGACGCCGACGACGCATCGTTCGCGAACCGCATCGAGGCGCAGTACGACCTCCTCATCAAGCATGATTCGATGCACGTAACGTTCGACTGGCAGTCGTTCGATGAGAAATATCTTGGCAAGCGTTTCGACATCGACGCATACCTCAAAGACCGCCCGGGCATGATGGGACCTGATGAACTCGCGCGCCTCGCGCGGAGGACCAAAGGCGTCGCGTACAAGATCCTCGGCTCTCTCGCCGCATATATCCCATGGAGCATCAAGACGGCGCGGATTTTGAACAAGGCATTCTTCGGCGCTCTCGACCCATATCCGGCATCAGGCAATTCGTCTCTCTTCAAAAGAGAAGTTATCGACAAGGTTCGCTTCAGGAAACTCGCCGACCGCGTCTGGCCGTCATTCATGGGCCGCGGAGCGGACCGCGATTTCAATTTCGAGGTCGCAGAGACGTTCGGCAGGAGCCATGTCTTCTTTGCCCCGATGTACATGTGGCGACAGACGAAACAGAACGAGAGATATGACAATATGCCCGAAAAATATATAATCGGCTGACATGAAGATATCCGTCGTCACGCCGGTCTATAACATGGAGCGGTACATCCGCGAGACCATCGAAAGCGTGCTCGCCCAGCGCGGCGATTTCGACGTCGAATACACGCTCGTGAATGATGGATCGGCCGATTCGAGCGAGAAGATCATCATCGATATAAAGGAAAAGCTCGCCAAAGGAGAGATAAAAGCGAGCTGCCGCTCATTCGAGCTCAGGTACATACATCAACAGAACCAAGGCATGTACGCTGCCATCAATAACGGATTCGCGCAGGCAACCGGCGACATCTTCGCCTGGATCGGCGGCGACGATCTCTACTATCCAGACAGCGCGCTCCAGAAGATAGCTGATTGGTTCGCGAACAATCCCGAGAGCATGTGGGCCAAAGGCATCTGCGGCTTCATCGACGATACAGGCGCGGAACTCCGCAAAGGCGTGTTCAAAAGTTATTATCAAGACTGGCTCGCCAAAGGCATATACGGCAGAGAGAGTTATTTCGTCGAGCAAGAGAGCACATTCTGGCGCGCGAGCCTCTGGAAGAAGGTCGCGCCGATCCCGACGACTCTCCGCTCTGCCGGCGATTATTGGCTCGGTATCCAGTTCGCGAAGCATGCCCCACTCGATTCGGTACGCGAATATACGACGCGATTCAGGATCCGCCCGGGTCAGATCAGCTCGCAGAACGCAAAATACAGGGCCGAGCAAGAGGTTATAATGCCCACGAGGAGCATAGCTGCATATAAAGTGAGGCTGTTCTCTATAGCGACCAACAAGCTCCGCATCCTCTCTCCCCTTTGGTACGTCATGTTCAAATGCATGTTCCCGACTAAGACGCCTTTCGTAGAAATCCGATGAAAGAGAAGCTTAAATCCATATCGATACTGAAATACGCCGTCGTCGCGGCGCGCGCATTCCGCATAAAGCCTTCGCTCTCCGCTCGCGCGAAGAATCTCGCGTCATACCTTTCTGATTATCGGAAATACCAGAAGCTCGCGCGGAATTCTGCGTACAAGCTCTCGACCGCGGATCTCTTCCCCCGGATACACGACAAGACCGACTCTCATGAGATCGATCCCGTCTATTTCATCCAAGGATGCTGGTGCGCCAAGAAAGTCTTCGAAGCGAAGCCTGCCCGCCATTACGACATAGCCTCGCAGGCGCTCATGGTCGGCATCATATCTCAGTTCACGCCGACGACTATGATCGACATCCGTCCGCTGTCGATCTCCCTTCCAGGGCTTTCGTTCATCGAAGGCGATATCACAAGGCTGCCGTTCAAAGACGGCGAGATATCCTCGCTCTCATCCATTTGCGTCATCGAACATATCGGCCTCGGACGCTACGGTGACCCCCTCGACCAATTCGGCACCGAGAAGGCATCGGCGGAATTGTCGCGCGTGCTCGCCCGCGGAGGCTCGCTCTATATATCCGTGCCTGTCGACGCGGAGGATAAGACCTACTTCAATGCCCATCGCGCATTCACCCGCGCGCGCGTCATGGGACTCTTCAAGGAACTCGAGCTCGCGGAGGAGAGGTACATATACGGCAGGAACGTCGAGTCTGCGTACGACCCGAAGAAAGGCTTCGGCACCGGACTCTATCATTTCATAAACGCATGATCGCCCTCAGCCGCATTAAATCGAAAGTCGTTGAGAAACTCACGCCCTTCGGCCCTTTCCAGTATCTTCAGGGAAAGCGCTGGGTCGGCCGATGGGATAGAAACTATAGCCTCGCCGAGAAAGAGCTCGCGCCGCTCGCGAAAGCCCTCGGCAAAGACTCGGTCGTATTCGACATCGGCGCCAACCGCGGCGAACTGAGCTATTTCTTCGCCAAGGTCTGCGGCGCGGGAAAAGTATTCGCTTTCGAGCCGCAGAGTCGCATGTTCGGCGTCCTCCGCGGCGTCGCGAGCAAGGTATCTGATATCATTCCCCAGAATATCGCCTTCTCTGACGCGGCGGGAGACAAAGAGCTCGCCATACCCGTGAGCACCATCGGCCGATATACCCAGATGGCGTCATTCGAGCCGAGCGAGAGCGCCTCTGAAACGGAGAGCGTGCATGTAGACACCGTCGACGCATTCGTCGCCACGCGCGGCATCGCCAGGCTCGATCTCATCAAATGCGATACCGAAGGCCACGAACTCTCGGTATTCAAGGGTGCTGAAAAGACGCTCGCGTCGCTTCGTCCCATCCTCTTCATAGAGGTCAAAGGCCCGAACGCGGCATTCCTCCTGTCCCTCCTCAAGGAGCGCGGCTATGCCGAGCAGCCCTACGACGGCTCGTCCGAGAACCGATTCTTCTTCCCCGTCGAGCGCCAAAGAGACATCATCGAAAAGATACGATCATGATCAAGCGCATCGTCATCCTGAAGCACGGCGGCGGCGAACTCGCGAACCAGCTCTGGAATTACGCGAGCGTGCTTGCCTACGGCATAGACGCGAACGTCCCCGTCCGAAACCCTTCATTCTACGAATATCACCGCTTCTTTAGATTTCTGAAGGACGAAGGTGCGATAACCAAGCTCCGGTCGCTCTTCTTTTTGAAACCAAGGAGACGAAGCAGCTGGATATCGCGTAATCAGAGGTTCAAATACGCTCTCTATGCGGCTCTCGCCAAAAAACTGTGCGCCCGCTCTGTGTATTCGTCCGAGAATTCAGAGAATAAGATAGTTCTTTTGCCGCCATCAGAGGCATTGCCCGCGCGATATGACGCCTGCGCGCGCCTCTATACGACAGGCTGGCTCTTTAGGAACCCTGCGGGCTTCGCGAAGCACGCGGACGCGCTCCGTGCGGCATTCAAACCAACTGATCAGATTCTCCAGCGAGTTGATACCATCATGGCGCCTCTCCGCAAGAGCTACGACCGGATCATCGGCCTTCACATACGCCAGAGCGACTATGCGACGTTCAAGGGCGGCAAATACCTCGTGTCGCAGGAACTCTTCCGCGAGATCGCGGAGGAATACATAGACGAGAACGGCCTCGTCGACGCGAAGACGGCATTCGTGATCGCGTCTGACGGACCAATCGATCCTTCGAAATTCGCCGACCTAAACATATACGTATCCAAGGAGAATTCGGTCGTCGATCTCTTCCTCCTCTCCTACACAGACGCAATCATAGGGTCTGATTCGAGTTTCGGCGCGTTCGCCGCATGGCACGGGAATATCCCCCATATCATCGCCAAAAAAGGTCCGATGGATTGGTCATACTATGCCGGCAAAACGACCTACTTCGACAATACCTATAGCGAGCTTCGCACCTATTAACTTTCTTGGTTTTTAATGTAGAAAGAGTGCCAAACCCCTGTACTTTAAACCTCAAAAACCACAACGAAAGGACCCGATTGAATATCACTGAATTCTGCCAAAGATTCCCAGACCTCTATGAGGCATGCAAACGCCTCGTGATCAACCAGCATTGCAAACTCGGTCTCGGCGATTTCAAGCTCTGATCGAGCTCATCGGCCACCAAAGACGAAGGTACCCCCTTCGTCTTTTTTGTGTATAATTCTGCGTAATAAGATACCTATATGAATAATCTAAACGGAAGGGTCGTGGGTAAAGTCGCATTGGTCACGGGCGGAGCCGACGGTATCGGGCTCGCCATAGCGTCGCTCCTCTCGCGCGAAGGCGCGGACATCGTCATCGCGGACGTGAACGACGAGAAGGGCGCCGAGGAAGCAGCAATTCTCAGCGGCACGTACATCCGCCTCGACGTATCGAATGAGGATTCGTGGAAAGAAGCGGCGGCGCTTATCCAGAAAAAATTCGGTCGCCTCAACATCCTCGTCAACAATGCCGGCATCCTCGGCAAAGGCGCCCAAGATCCTGAGAACGCGACGCTCGATGACTGGAGAAAGATACACGCCATCAACCTCGACAGCGTATTCCTCGGCAGCAAATACGCCATACCGCTCATGAAAGAGAACGGCGGATCGATCGTGAACATATCGTCCCGCTCTGGGATCGTCGGCGTTCCGTTTGCCGCGGCATATGCGTCGACCAAGGCGGCCATCCGAAACCATACGAAATCAGTCGCGCTCTACTGCGCAGCTAAGGGCTACCCTATTCGCGCCAATTCGGTCCATCCTGCGTCTATCATGACGGCGATGTGGAAGAGCATGCTCGGCGAGGGCAAGGCATTCGAGGAGAATCACAAAAAGTACGCGGCTGACATACCGATGAAGCGCTTCGGCACTCCTGAAGAGGTCGCCAAGGCCGTCCTCTTCCTCGCATCCGACGAATCGAGTTATACGACCGGCTCCGAGCTCATGGTCGACGGCGGCATACTCGCCGGCACCGCGACGAGCCCCGATACGAATTCGGGTAAGTAATGTCAAAAAAAATCGCCTTCTGGCGATTTTCTATTTCTTCCTTCCCAGTATATAGAGATGCGTCGCGACAGCGTCCGACCCGGGCATATAGACGAAGATATAGTCGAGGTATTTCAGGGGCCCGAGTACGAGCATGAATATGTGCGCGAGGAACGGCGCGGCCTTGCGGGAGCCGAACGAGAATATGACGCCGAGCCAGTATGCGAGGAACATGAGGAACGTCGACCACGGACCTGACCTCACGCCCGCCTCGACGATCTCGAGGTCAGAGAACATGTGCTTGAGCCCCGATACCGTCCAGCGATTGAAATCGTCAGGCGACGCGTGATACGGATGCATGAACGGAGCGGAGACATATATGTAACCGCCCGGCTTCACGACGCGGACCATCTCGCGAGCGACTTTGTGGGCATCAGGCACATGCTCGAAAAGGGATTCAGACACCGCCCCGTCGATAGAATCGTTTTTAAACGGCAACTGAGTCGCGTCTGAGACAATGTCTACTTCGGGGAACGGAAATACATCGACATTGAGGAATTCCTTGCCGAGGCGCTCAGGGCCAGAGCCGACATCGATGACGATCGCCCCCTCCTCTACCCTGTCGAGTATCATGCGCGGGCCGTTCACGAGCATCATGACCGGGCAAGCATAATGCCAGAGGGCATAATAGAACTTCGGCCACTGCTTGAAAAACGACTTGAGCCAGTTCACGCCCGATTCATGCTGGTCGGTATTGCGCTCGTAGACCTCTTTTTCGATGAGGATCGGCCGCTGTGCCTCATCGACCATAAAATGGCCATGCTTTTTGCATATGAGACCGGCTTCGGTCCTGAGGAGATCCGCCTTGCAGAAAGGACAACAGATTATGCGCGAATGATCGCCCGTCATGTGGATCTCGGGCTTCTTCAGGTTGCCGAGCCTGTCGGCGAGGAGGAGCTGGATGGCACGAAAGCCGTCGCGATAGCGAATCTTCTTCCCTTCCGCGGCTGAACGCGGGGCATGCGATATAGGACCTTCTTTTATATCGTATCCGTCGCGCAAGAGAGCCGCGGTGAAGAGAAGCTCTGCTTCGAATCGCCCTGGCACGAAATGCTTTTTAGCGTCCGCCGGGAAAAGCTTGTAGCACGTCCATACGTCAGTGAGCTTGGCGCCATAGAGCGTATTGATGATCTTGGTTATGATCCAAACGCCGAGACGCTGGAATATGAAGCCTTCGCGCTTCTCGTGATAGAGATTGCGAGAGCCGTAGACGACGGCGCCTTTGGAGCCAGCGCCCTGCTCTCCTATCAAAGCTACGAGAGACGGGATCTCCTTCGGATGATATTCGAGATCGGCGTCCTGTATGACGATATAGTCGCCCGTCGCTTCAGAGAGGCCGCGCATGACTGCCGTGCCCTTGCCGGAATTCGTATCGAGCCTCACGGCTTTTATCTTCGAGCCGTGCCCCTTCAAAATAGCTGACGTGCGGTCAGTCGATGCATCGTCGACGACAACGATCTCGGTCGTCCAGCCAGGTATAGCTACCGCAAGAGAGCGCGAAAGGATCTCTTCGAGCGTCTTATCCTCGTTATATACAGGGATTACGATAGAAAGCTTCATCGGGCGCGAGCGATTTCAGGGGCGATTTCAGTTCGAGTATTATGACTTTTTAAAGAGAAAAGTCCAAACAATGCGAAGCCGAGGATAAGAGCGTCGACCGGCATCCTGAATCGGGCATTCACGCCGAAGCCGTTGATCGCCGTCGTAGCCGCAAAATAGAGTATGACGAGGAGCGCCATAATGGCTGCGGACTTCGCCCCTTCCCTCCGGATATATCGGTATGCTCCGAATACGAAGAAGAGCGTTACGACGATCCAGAATAGGCGCATAAGGATGATAAGAACTGCGGGACTCGTCGCATATGCCCACATCGTCCTGGCAAGTTCGATCGGGTGCGCGAGGAGCTGTATCGCGGGCTTCGATACGACATTCGGTATCGATACGCCCGAATAGCCGAGGAACGTGAGCATTCCGTCGTGGGTAAAGAATGTAACAGCTGTAATAAGGGCCGACTTCACGAGCGCGACCTTATGATCACGTATCACATCAAACGCGCGGGACTTATAGATCTCTCCATTGGCAAGTGTGATCGAATTCTCGTCAAAGCCGCTAGCCTTTACGAATGACTGATATTCGGTCTGAAAATTCGTCCCCTTATCGATAGCAAGGATTGTCGGCACGAGATACACATAGAGATTGAAAGCGGGCTGGGCGCTCATGCCCCAGACGCCGAATGTCTCGTGATTCCTATAGAGCCAGGGCGCTATGACGATGAGAAAGGCACAGAGGAAAATGACGGATTGCTTAACAAATTCTTTTAAAAAGCGCCTTCCCTCTTCCCCTTTGAATCGCGCGCGCCACATGATAGCGAGAGCTATCGGAACGAGTATCGGCGCATATTCCACCGTCGGTTTCACCATGGTCGCGATACCGAGCGTAAGACCGAAGAAAAGCCCTCCGCGCATGGTCGGTTTTTCGATATACCTGAATAGGAATATGAGGGATATAAGGAAAAAGAACATGAACGACGTCTCGGTATAGAGGATGATGGAGAAAAGCATGAGGTACGGCTCGACGCACATGATGCCCGCAATCCACTTCCCTATGCGCCGCCCGAATATCATGCCACCGAGACGATATGCGAGAACGGGTATCGATGCACCAAGGATGACTTCAAAGATGAATACGGCCCAATACGTTCCAAATGTGCCTGCGAAGAATGCGATGAGATAGGGCCAGACCGGCGGGCGCAAAGGATTCGGATCAAATGGCGGCGCTACGTCCCATGTCATGCCATGACCATTTAAAATACCCTGAGACAATTCGTAGTAGCCGTCATCTCCATGAATGGTATCGAGCAGATTCGCGTCGTTGTGCGCGAACACGACGCCGAAAAGAGCGAGCCGCGCGACAAGGGCGATGAGGAATATAATTATCTCTATCTTGTAGCGGGACCAGATATTCTTCATCTCTTTTCTACGAAATCGATTATGCGGGAGGCGCGTTTATCCCATGTATGGTCGCTGACCTTTTGAAAGGCGGCGGCGGAAAGCGTTGCGGATTTGCCCGCATCATTCGCAAGCTCGCGGATAGCCGCGGCAAGAGCCTTGGCATCGTCAGCCAGCACGAGAGACGCGCACGATCCATCGACGATCTCGCGTATGGACGGAATATCCGAGGCGACGATCGGGCGGCGGCTCGCCATGTATTCGAAAAGCTTCATCGGAGATGTGTAGTAGAGCGATATGGCCTCTTTACCAGAATTCGGCAATACGAGCACGTCGGCGGCTTTCTGCCATATCGGAATTTCCGCATGCTTTTTATGTCCCGTTATCATGATGCGCTTCGAGGCGCCGTATTTCGCCCTGAATGCCGCCATATCGGCAGGGGTGCCGCCGACGAATACGACGACAAAATCGTCACTCAGCATGTCGGCGGCCTTCGCGAGCGTATCGACGCCCTTCCAACCATAGAGATGTCCCGTGTAAACAGCAATCTTTTTATCCATCGGTAGACCGAGCTCCCTCCGTGCCTCTTCCTTGGACATCGATATATCAAACTGCGCGATATCGACGGCGTTCGGCTCGCAGAGCATCGCATCAGGAGATATTCCGAACATTTCGGCGACCTTATCCCTCTTCCATGTGTTGTGGACCAAGACCCAGCGTACTTTTTTCAAAAATCTGCCGAAGAGCGCAAGCTTGCTCTCGGGAAAATCATGCATCTCATAGAACGTGTTCGCAGATACGGACGATGCGGCGAGGAGCGGCAATGTCTCATTCGAATACACGATATCATCGGGACCGGCATGCGCGACGATATACGCCTTTACGCTTTTTGCGAAGGAACGATAGCTCAACCAGAACGATATCTTTTTCCAAACAGACGACAATTCGGTCGCATCGAGCTCAACCACAGAAAAATTCTTCTTTACGCCGAAATATTCATACGCGCTCTGGCTATCGACGCCCGCACGCCGCGGCACGAGGATAGTCACATCAAGACCTGCATCGGCGAACGATTCGGCGCTTTTAGCGGCAAAAAGCGATGCGGCCTTCTCCCCCGGAAACCTGCCGTGAAATATGAGGAAGAGACGACGCTTCATGTTATTTATGAGCTACGACAAAATAGCCGAGCGGTATCCTTTCAGCCATAGCGCGATAGCGCGGGGCGATATTCCAAAAGAAGCGATCCACCGAAACAGCAATTCCTTTGAGAAAAGGTTTGAGAAATACCGGCAGAGCTCCCGACATCGATTGATACACGAGCGAACAGACGCCCTGCCCTATTTCGCGTATGTCCATGCGCTTGAAGCCGTTCTCGAGGAGCAGTTTCTCGAGCGTAGATTTGGTATAGCGCATATAATCGTCCGGACAGCCGTGTATGTGATGCATGAACGGCACGGCGAATACCAATGTGCCGCCCGGCTTCAAAACGCGTGACGATTCCGAGAACGCATTATGGAACCCGTAAATATGCTCGAAGACGTTCATCGATAGCACCGCGTCGAACGACCCCGTCTCGAGCGGAAATTTCTCTTGGATATCGAAAACGAGATCGCATCCATGAGAGGGATCGATGTTCACCGTCGTGAAGTTATGCGTACCCTTTATGAGCGTGTGGTATTCGGACCCGATATTGCCTCCAAGGTCGAGAACAGCACCATCGAGCGTGACTTCGGCCAAATTCTTGTATTCCCCGTCGCGGATGATGGAATATGATTTCATGGCTAGAGATAATACGAGATGAGAGAATGGTAGCAGATTTGATGCTATATTTAAAGCCACGAATGAGATTCCTCTACCTTAATACCGAAAACCTGTATACGCAGGATACTCACCTGATACAAGGCCTCCGCGAGCTCGATCATGAGGTTCTTGAGATCGCCGAAAAGAAGGATGCTTTTTCATACAAGAGCCTGATCGAGCGCCTTAAGCGCGAAGCGCGCCCAGACGACACGATCATCGTCGGTTACCCCTCTCCGCTCCTCGCTATTCGCGCCCGTTTTGCGATCAAACAACCGATCATATTCAATGCCGTATCGTCGCAGTGGGAGGCGAACGTCGTGTCCCGCCGCGAATACGGATTCCTCGGCGCGAAAGCAATCCGCTCGTACATCATCGATCTTCTTTCATTCCATTTCTCGTCCAAGGTCCTCCTCGAGAGCGAAGCGCAATGTCGCTACGTGAGCCGGCTCTTCCTCGTGCCCCGAAGAAAGCTCGTCATATCGTATTCAGGCGTCGACGAACGCGACTTTTTCTATGAACCCGTCCCGAAACGCCCGCGATTCACCGCGCTCTTCCGTGGA
>DASZXL010000021.1:0-7845 GCA_035545915.1 Minisyncoccota bacterium | reverse complement strand
GTCTTTTTAAAGACGCGTATGGGCTTCCCCGTGCGGTCGAGCTCGAATTTGACCTCGTCCGTCTCGAAATCGATGGCACCCTCGGCTTCTTTTTTGGCGCGGAGCTTCTTGGCGATCTCGTTCAGTTTGAAGAGCTCCTTTTTATATTCCTCTGATTTACCCTCGAGCACGTCCTGCGCGCCTTCGTAGGCGAACCGCTTCCACGATTTGATGATGGTCTTGCCGAACCAGCGGTCCAGAACGTCGCCCGCATCGTTCATGATGAAGACCGACGAGAACGTCAGCTTCTCCTCGTTCGGATTAAGGGAGCAGACGTCGTTCGACAGGACTTCGGGGAGCATCGGTATGGTGCGGTCGACGAGATATACGGAGAATCCGCGCTCGCGGGCTTCTTTGTCCAGGGCGGTGCCTTCGCGGACATAGTGAGATACGTCGGCGATGTGGACGCCGATCTCATATGTGCCGTTCGGCAGGAATTTCATGGAAATGGCGTCGTCGAAGTCCTTCGCGTCGACAGGGTCTATCGTAAATGTCGGCGTATCGCTGAAATCGCGGCGCAATGCGCGCTCTGCAGGCGCGATAGATTTATTTTTCTCTATAGCCTCCGCCTCGCGGACGACTTCGGCGGGGAAGTCGTATGCCAGGCCGCGCTCCAAGACGATGGCGCGCATCTCGGCGTTATGTTCGCCTTTGCGGCCGATAACCTCGAGGATCTTGCCGATAGGATATCCCTTCTCCTCATTCCATTCGACGATCTCGGCATAGACCTTGTCGCCGGCGCGGCCATGGAGAGCGTCGGCTTTCGGCACGAATATGTCTTTGTAGAGGCGCTTGTCGTCAGGGACCAGGGCGAATCCGTTATTCGCGTCCTCGAGGCATCCGGCGAAGCGCATCTTGTCGCGTTTTGCGATCGAGACGACCTCGGCGAGCGTTCTGCCGAAACGGCTTTTACCGCCCGTGAGGCGCGCCTCGACGTGGTCTTTATGCATGGCCGTATGAAGGGCCTCGTTCGGGATCTCCAGGTCTTCCTGGTCTTTGTGTTCGGGATCTTCGAGGAATCCGACTCCCTTGGAGTTCACGGATATGATGCCTGATACCGTACGGGTCTTTGCTTTCGTTTCCTTTCGTTCTGCGCGGGTCATGAATAGATGTATAGAGGTTTTGTTGTGGATACTATAGCAAAAAGAGGCAGTTTTGGACATTAGATGTTTTTATGCTCTAATGAAGAAAGAAGTCTCTATGTTCTCGAAAAATCATAGAGATGGTGATATGGCATCAAAAATCAAAAATACAAGGAAATTAATCAATGAGTGCTGTTATTCCCCATTCCTGATCCCACCGTTACGAATAGCATAGAAAGGTACCTCCTTTCCGTTCAAAGGACGGGTCGATATGCGACTCCTGCTTCCGTCGAGGAAGCAAAGGCCCGCAGGCTTAAGCTCGAAACAGAGTTGCTTGAGATCGGAGGAAAGCTTTCGCAGTTGAAGGCTGCTGTTTTGATTCGTCTCCCGAGCCTTCAGTTCGCCCAGATCCAAAGGAAGCGAAGCCGTCTTGTCTGTGCCAAGCAATGTCGGGACCAAGAGGTCAAATGGCTCAAGCAGTGGATTCAGTTCAAGATAAGTACGGTGGAGAAAAAGGCTGGAATCATTGATTCTAGTAATCCCATTGTTCTTTTGGATGAAGCTTCGAAGCTCTTTCAACTTCTGATTGAAGAAAATGTTGATTTTGAGCCCCAGGAGCTTGCTCTAATTGAGGCTATCAAGCTTCGTCTCGCAGGTCACTGATCTTAAGCCCCGACGTCAGACGTTGGGGCTTTTAATTGACGTTTCAGGTTGTCTTTGTTAGTATCTAGCCCACTATGTTAAAGATTCGACTCCAGCGCGTCGGCCGAGTGAACGTCCCAACGTTCCGTGTCGTCGTGACTGATTCCAAGAATTCCACCAAATCGGGCCGCTCGCTCGAGGTCGTCGGCACCTATGATCCTGTTAACGACGTTAAGGAGATCAAGGCCGACCGCGTAAAACACTGGATGTCTCACGGCGCAAAGCTTTCGGATACCGTTCATAACTGGCTTATCGACAAGAAGGTTATACCGGGCAAGAAGGTGAACGCCCTCCCGAAGAAGAAGCCTATCGTCGACCCTAAGGCCGCGGAAGCCGCAAAGGCAGCAGAGGCAGCGAAAGCCGCTCCAGCTCCGGCCGCCGCAGAGGTCCCAAAGGCCGAACCTGCTCCCGCAGAGGCTCCGAAGGCGTAAATCAGCAAGAAAAAAACCGCTCACATCGCTGTGAGCGGTTTTGATTTGTCGTGCCGCATATCAAGCCGGCACTGCTTCGGCGGCCGCCTCCTCTTCCTGAACCTTCGCGATATAGCTGCGGTCGATCTTTGCGATCTTGAAGAGGTTGAACAGGCGCGCAAGCTCGTCGTAGGCATCCAGAGCCTCGCGCTCTTTGTCTTTGGACTTGAGCGTGGCCCGCTGCGCCTCGAGCGCCGCGTTGCGGAGCGCCTTGTCGCTTCGCTCTTGGAGGACTTCAGGCAGGCGGTCGCCCATGACGCTCGACTGTAAGCCGATGAGGCTCATGAACGTCTCCGCCTCGTCGAGGAAAACGTTCCTGTCGGAGAGAAATCGCATGTACCTCGACATGCCGCGCGCCCGGCCGAGGTGATGCAGGATCGCATTCGAACCCGTCGCGAACGCGACGATTCCGATTGCGCCGGCGACCGCAGCTTGATACGGGATGACGCCGGCCTTCATCGCTACGATGAAGGCGAGAGCCCACACCGAGACGATGGCGATCATCGTGCCGATATGATCGCTTGCCGTCGAATTGATATCCTTGCCGTAGGTCATCACCTCACGCACGACCCTGTCCACGGGGTCGTGCCCGTGCGTCTGAGCCCATCCTCTCCGTAACGTCCGAACGATCTGGTCCTGACCCATCTTTTCGATGAGATCGGCATTGGTCATTGCCATAATGGTATCCTTCAGCCCGCAGGTTTATGAGAGGGGTCTCTGGCCCCGATTTCCGGTCTCAAGGAGCTGTGCGGGCAAATACAGTGTCCTTTTGTGAATTATCAACACATACGATGGTATGTCAATCCCTGCCGTGCTACACTTCCATGAGAGCTACAAGCTCGATTAGACCCGCTAACGAACCACAATGGAAGCAGACGCAAAATTCCTCGATTTCCTCGTTAAGTCCCTCGTAGACAACCCGAACGACGTAAAGATAAATCGCACCGTAGACGAGATGGGCGTGCTCCTCACCCTCGACGTCAACCCGGCCGACATGGGCAAGATCATCGGGCGCGAGGGCAATACCGCCAAGGCCATCCGAACCCTCCTCCGCATCGTAGGTATGAAGAATAACTCGCGCGTGAACCTCAAGATAAGCGAGCCTCAGGGCGCCCCTGCCGCGACCCGCGCTTCGAAGACCGTCGATGAGGCGATGGCAGACCTCAATCTGTAATTTTTTTGGCGAGAAATTCAAAAATAAAGCTGTCCACACATACGAGTGTGGGCGGTTTTGTTATAATGGTCTCAACACGCCGATGAAAGACATAAAAAAGATCGCCAAAGCTCTCTCGCAGGGCGAGATACAGGAGGCTTTGACCATAAAAGAGAATATGGGCGATATCGATATGGGCACGGAGATCGAGATCTGCGAGATCGTCCGCCAGGCCATCATCAAATATCTGAAGAAGGGCGAGATATACAATGCTCGTGCCGCCGAAAGCGCATTCGATATGGAGCAGGATTCGATCGACGAGACGGTTCGGCAGGCCGTCATGTCCATATTTCGGGAAGGCGACATGGAAAAGGTCGCCGAATTGCGCGACGGCCTGCCTATTTCAAAGATCATGGCGGACGAGCTCGTCGATTATTGCGCATCGTGGGGTAATCCAGGCTCGACCGCCTGCATGAAGGCGGTTTTCGCGTAAACTCCACTTTTTGACGATTTCGAGGTAGTGTAGCCCTATGATATTTCACGTAGTCACGCTTTTCCCCAGTGCATTCGATTCGTACCTCGGCGAATCGATCTTGAAGCGCGCCATAGAGGATAAGAAGATCCGTGTGAAATTCTATAATCCGCGCGACTTTTCTGCGGATAAATGGGACCGCGTCGACCAGAAGCCCTACGGCGGCGGCCCGGGTATGGTCATCCAGGCATTGCCGGTGGCGAAGGCGATAGAGAAAGCAGTCAAAGCCGCGGGCGGAAAGGGAGGCAAGGCCGCGAAGGATACCAAGATAATCTTCTTCAGCCCTGCAGGAAAATCGTTCGATACCGCATACGCGAAGGCGACGGCGAAGAAATATAGGAACATCATCTTCGTCTGCGGCCGTTACGAAGGCATCGATGCGCGCGTGAAATCGATGTTCAAGATGGAAGATGTATCCGTCGGCCCGTTCGTCCTCACGGGCGGGGAATTGCCGGCCATGATCGTTATGGATTCGGTCTCGCGCCAGATCCAGGGCGTATTGGGCAATTTCGATTCTCGCGAGGAAGAGCGCGTCTCGTCGCCTGATTCATACACGCGTCCTGAAGTCGTCGAATACAAGGAAAAGAAGTATCGCGTGCCGAAAGTGCTCCTTTCCGGCAATCATGCGAAGATAGACGCATGGCGCGAAAGCCGCAAGAAGTAACCATCGCGTCAGCCGGGGCGTTCTAACGTATGACGAAGATGAACCCACACGCGCATAAGGCCGAGTTCAAGGAAAAGCGGGACGAAGACGTTCTCGCGGCTTCTTTTAAATATCCGTATCTCTTCGAGCTCCTCGTCGAGCGATATGAAGAAGCGTTTTTGCGCAAGGCGCGATCGATCGTGCGCCACGACGAGGCTGCCCGCGACGTCGTTCAGGATACCTTCGTCAAAATATATTTATACGGCAAGAGCTTCAAGCCCGTAGAGGGCGCGCGATTCTCGTCGTGGGCCTATAAGGTCCTCATGAACGTCTGTTTCCATTGGTATAAAAAAATGAAGCGCGAGCGCGACTTCTTTTCGGCGCTCGACGAGGACATGGAGGCCGTATTGCCGCACGACGATAGCTCCGAACGGGCGCAGAAGCTCGATCGGGACTATCTCGAATCCATGTTCTCGCGATTGCCTGAAACGTTCGCCCGTATCCTGCGGTTATATGTGATCGAGGGCAAGGATTACAAGCAGATAGCCGCGGTCGAAGGTGTGTCGGAGGGGGCTATCAAGACCCGTATGCATCGGGCGAGGGCCGAGATGCAGAAGATAGCCCGAAAGATATCGTAAGCCGACACGTAGTAATACATAGGACGGCACGCCGTCCTCCCGAATTTACCTCAATGACTCAAATAATGGAAAATGTGATGGTCAAGGTGCGGAAGGTCTTCCTTATACGGAGGCTCGCCGCGCCTTTTGTGTTCCTCGTAGCCGCATCGGCCGTAGTGGCGTCCACCGTGTCCGTATCCCATGTACTCGCCAATATGCCGGCGGCCCTCGACATCCCAGCCGTGGCCCGATTCTTGGTCGCGGCGTTCGCGCACACGGATGTTCTCGTGAAAAGTGCGCTGGTTGCGGGCACCCTGTTCCTCCTTATGACCTTGAAGGGCGCGATCGACGGCATCCGGCTCTCGGCTTCGCTTCAAAGGATATAAATAAAAGGCCCGCTACCGCTTTCGAGGCGCGCGGGCCTTTTTCGTACCCGCGATCTCCTGGGCGCTTGACGATTTTCGGGGAACCCTATAGTATCTACCTCACTTCACGCTGATTGTGTTATTGGGGAAACACGAAGTAATTACGGGGGTTTTCACACTCTTCTTGCCAGCGATCTCATAAAGATTCACCGAAACCATAGGAGCCTTTCACCCAGAGGCCCTTTTTGCGTTTTTAGGCGTCTTTATGGTCCGTATGTCAAATTAGGGCGCGAAGCGATCGTAATTCGTCAGTATTTTGTCGGTTTTTATAAACGTCGGTTGCCGGTTTTATAAACCTACTGAAAATGATCAAAAGGGAACAGAAGTACTTCGGCCGCTTCAAGGAAGCTCTCGCCGACATACCGGATCTCGTCCTCGCGCAGACGGATTCCTTCAAGTGGCTCATCGAGAAGGGCCTCGCAGACCTCTTCCAGGAATTCTCTCCCATAAAGGACTACTCGGACAAGAAGTTCGAGCTCTCGTTCACGGGCTTCGAGCTCTCCGAGCCTAAATACGACGAGCATTATGCGAAAGACAATAAACTTTCGTATGAGGCGCCCCTCAAGGTTCGCATCAAGCTCAAGAACAAGATGTTCAACTCGGAGAAGGAGCAGGAGATCTTCCTCGCCGACTTCCCCTTGATGACGTCTCACGGCACGTTCATCATAAACGGCATCGAGCGCGTCATTGTTCCCCAGCTCGCTCGCTCGTTCGGCGTATTCTTCACCTCTGACGAAGTGAAGGGTAAGACCGTCTTCGGCGCCAAGGTCATCCCAGCCCGCGGCGTCTGGCTCGAGATCGAGACCGACAACGACGGCACCATATATGCCCGTATCGACAGGAAGCGAAAGTTCATGGTCACGGCCCTCCTCCGCGTCCTCGGCATGGATACCGACGAGAAGATCCTCGCCGCATTCAAGGGCGACGAGGTCGCTCAGAAGATCATCGCGGCCTCGCTCGCTAAAGACACGGCCAAGACCGTCTCTGACGCATATATAGAGATCCACAAGCGCCTCCGCGACGGCGATCTCGCTACGGCAGACAATGCGCGTGAATTCATCTCCGGTCTCTTCAATAAGGACCGCTACGACCTCTCGAACGTCGGTCGATTCCGCTTCAACAAGCGCTTCGGGAAGCCAATGGACGAGAAGACCCTCGAGCGAAAGACGATCGACGCGCACGATCTCGCGACGATCATCGGCAATATCATCAACCTCAATAACAAGCTCGACGCCGTCGAAGACGATATCGATCATCTCGGCTCCCGCCGCGTCAGGTACTGCGGCGAGCTCATGCAGCAGAAGCTCCGTGTCGGCCTCTCGCAGATGAAGCGAAATATCCAGGACAGGATGTCGACCATCGAGCCTGACACCACGCAGCCTTTGACGTTCGTCTCCCCACGACCGCTCCAGGCCCGACTCAAGGAATTCTTCACCACGAACCAGCTCTCGCAGTTCATGCAGCAGGAGAACATCCTCACGGAGCTCGAGCATCTCCGTACGCTCTCGGCCCTCGGCCCCGGCGGCCTTACCCGCGAGCGCGCAGGCTTCGAAGTCCGTGACGTCCATCCGTCCCACTACGGCCGACTCTGCCCGATCCACACCCCTGAAGGTCCGAACATCGGTCTCATCCTCCGCCTTTCGACGTACGCCCGCCTCAACGATTTCGGCATGATCGAGACGCCGTATGCGAAAGTAAAGAACGGCAAGGTCACCAAGGAGATCGTCTACCTCAACGCGCTCGAAGAAGAGTCGCATCGCATCGCGCACGCCGCGACTGCATACGATAAGGACGGCAAGATAACCGAGACCGCCGTCGAGGTGCGCCAGAACGGCTCGCCGTCTCTCGCCCAGCCGAACGAAGTCGATTTTATCGACGTATCGACGAATCAGGCGTTCTCGATCGCGACGAACATGATCCCGTTCTTGAACCACGACGACGCTAACCGAGCGCTGATGGGTTCGAACATGCAGAAGCAGGCTACGCCTTGCATCATCCCTGAAGCGCCGCTCGTCGCTACCGGCATCGAGGCAAAAGCGGCTGAATACACGGGCCGCATCGTCCTCGCTCCGGAAGACGGCGTCATCTCCAGCGTAGACGCGACCAAGATCGTATTTAAGAACGCGAAGAACAAGGAGACGACCTACAAGCTCGTATCGTTCGAGCGAACCAACGGCTTCAC
>DASZXL010000020.1:0-22999 GCA_035545915.1 Minisyncoccota bacterium | reverse complement strand
AAGCGCCGAGTTCGAGCGACTTGCTCAATCTCTCAGCATGATCAATCGAAGCGCAGAACACGATGGCCTTCTCGCTATATCCGTTGATAATGCGAGCAATCTCTTCGTCGCGCTTCTTGATGAAGATGCGGCGATTGACCTCTGCCATAGTGAAACGCTTTTTGCTCTGATGGATTTCTGCTGCGATCTCCTGGAGCGCGTTCTCATCGAGGCTCTCGTCGGTGACGACGTGATACTCGATGCGAGGGAGCCATCCACGGGCGATAGCTTCTTCGAGACTTACGTTTACGACTTCGTTGCCGAAGATTTCGCGTATGTCTTGGAGGTCTCCACGATCAGGCGTCGCCGTAAGGCCGAGTCGCGGGCACTTGAAGTGCTCGATGACAGGGCGATAGGTTTCCGCATGGGCGTGATGGCCTTCGTCTACGATCAGAAGGTCGAAGTGGTTTTTAGACCAATCCGACAGATTGCCACGCATGGTTTGGAATGAAGCGAACACGAAGTTCGCTTCAGCCGCACCATTTTTAGTGAGTCCGTTGTAGAGGGCATAGGTTCGGCTTTCGCCAAACACTCTGCGATACTCTTCAAGCGAATTCTCTAGGATGTAGTTGTTGTGAACGAGGAATAACACTCGGCGAGCCTTCACTTTCTGCGCGATAAACGCAGAGGTGATGGTTTTGCCGAGTCCGGTAGCGAGCACCACGAGAGCCTTGCGGGCTTTGCGTAATGCGTCTGTTGCAAGTCGGATTGCTCCGACTTGCTGTTGTCGAGGAACTATAGTTGTCATTTAGAATTGTCTGAGAGTTGACTGAAAATTCGGTAAACTGACCCGTGTAGTATTATATCATAGTTTATGTTAAAAGGCAAGTATTTTTGCGACGCGCACGGGTTGCTTAAATAGCTCTTAACAGAGCCATGACCCGTTGATAACCGATTTTGTCCACCAAAACATCTGTACTGGACAAAAAAGACGTATTTCGTCCAGTACAGCGGTCAAAATACCTATTTTGCATACTAAACACGCTGTACTATGCAAAAAAGAGATTTTTAGCATAGTACACTGTAGCTAATGAGCTAAACCGTAGGTTGTTTATCAATCACCGTGCCACATCCATTTTTGCAGGCATATTTACCGTTGTCATTGCCATAGTTCTCTTCCATTTTCCACCAGCCAGCGGAATGAGTACAACAAACCTCGCACGGCTTTGCGTGATTCTCGTCATACATATACCTACCAGTACCCTTACATTTTTCGCACTTTTTACCAGTCATTATTTTTATAATTTCTTAATCAATGGGTAATCCCTACGTACTTGATTCTATTGGCACAAACCTCCATTTTTGATTCTGATAAGACTTTTCTCCCTTTTCATTAACGAAATCTAAAAAGGATTCTAGACCATGAACACTGAAAGGATAGTGTTTGAAACCTTGCTTATCGAAGCATTGATATTCACCGTTCAATATCTTTTCGATGATAAAAGAGTGGGCCATTTCGCCTGTCTCTTTATCCATTATTTGTCCGATGCAAGTCTTACTGTGATCACAACATTCGTCCGCGAGTTTGATTAGTGAATCTATATTAGCAATAGGCACAAATTCCTTATTCGATATCGCTCTAGCTTTCTCTCCATAAGTAAAATCTAAGCCTGCTTTTTTCTGTGCATGTGAATCTGATATCATCTCGTCCCATGTTATTTGTCCGAGGACGTATAAGACAAACTTATGACAATTAACATCTTTTATCCTATCTGGGGGAATAGGAGGGATAGTGTTAAGTACACCGTCTTTATCTTTTTGAAGAAATGAACCCATATCTAATCAATTTTTATGTGTTTGTAATTGTATCAGAATCCTGTGTTTATACTGAAAAAACCGTCTTGGAATCGAACCAGTACAAAAGTCGAAAACATCCTTCATTTAAAAGGTATTTCCTCGAAAACTAATTTTAACTACTTTTCGACGGGTTTTGGTATCGAACCGCTATGTTCAAAAACACCTTTTAAAATCGACCCATCTTGAGCGATATAAACTACGCTCGACTTGGTTGCCGGACTTGGAATCGAACCAAAATTTTCGCTTTCAGAGAGCGACGTCCTACCTTTAGACGATCCGGCAATATGGCGCGGCTCCTGCCGCGATGTCCTAAGAAATTAGCACATTCCTCGCTAAAAGGGAATTGAGCCCGTTTTAGCGGCTTTAGAGCCGTCTCTTGATGTTCTTGATCTCGAACCAGAGGCTCGCGCCTACGGCGAGCACAGCGGCGAGTATGATGCCCGCATAGACGGCGATCCAGTCGAAGTCCGTGTCGACCATGAAGCTCGCCGATGCCTTCGCGGGATTCTCGCCCGCGCTCGATATCCAGACTTCTATGGTATGGCGGCCTTCTTCGGCCTCTTCAGGAATGATGACGAAGTCGACGAACGAAGCCTGCGTCTCGATGGCTTTGACGAATTCGGCGTCCGCTATGATCCGTGAGCCTTCGAGCACTCGATACGATATCTGAAAGTCCTGGCGATACGGATTTTCGGGGAAGAGCGCCTCGATCTGGAAATACATGCGCTCTCCCGCATGGACCTCGGTGTACTTTTCAGGGATATAGACCGCGACCGAAGATGCCGACGCGCGTTCGGGACTGCCGAAGCCCGCGCATACGGCGCATACGGCGAGGAAGGCCGCGTATGTGATGCTCTTAATCCTCATGTTTGATGCGCGCTACCATGATGCCTATCGCTCCTATGAGCATAAGGGATGTCGCCAAAGCGAGGCTATAGAGCAGGATAAGCCGCGGTTGCCAATGGAATATATCGCTCCCGGCCGACACGCTTGCGAGGACCCAGAAATTATCCTCCTCGACTCCTTGCCGAACGCCGGGCAGCTCTATGTGGCGGTAGGTGAATACCTTGCCGTTCTCTAAGAAGCTCCCGGCCGGATCGGATCCGAAGAGGTCCGCCACGACTTCGATCGGATACATGTCGCTGAGATGCGACGAGAATTCCTTGCCGCTTCTCGCCGCCATGAGCTTACCGTCATGATCGGCGAGGAAGACGAGTTCGTTCACCCTTTCCGCGCCGCGGATCTCGTCGAGCACGTATTTGAGGTCGAGGGTGAGGGCGATATAGCCGCGGACCTCTCCATCGACCGACACCGGGGCCATGAGATGCACGAAGGGCGTTTTGATGCCGTTAGGGAACGTATATTCCATGAGGCCGGAGAGCTGTACGTCCTTGTTGCCCGATACGCGGAGATACTCAAGGAGCGCTTTGAACTGAGGCTCCTGATCTATGAATGCCGCGATCGAGCCGCTCGCCTCGGAGTATTCCTGGGTGACGATGCTGAACGTCTTTCCCTTGATCGGCTCATAATATATGTGGCAATACTCGCGGTGCTTGTCGGCGAAGTCCGTGATGGTCGTCTTGAACCTGGCGTCGCTTATGCCTCCCGCGGCCTCGTGAGCGCCGATGATATCCGACATCCATTTGATATCGTTCCTCGCATCGATGGCGAAGGTCTCGAGGGAGCGAGAAAGCGAATCGAGCCTGTCTCCGGCGGCGTCGACGGATGCCGCTCGCATCGATCTGGACGCTTCTTCATATGCGAGGTATGCATGAAGGGATATAGAGCACGACAGGACGGCGAGGAGGCAGAGAGCGATGCGTTTGGCCAGATGGCTCGTCAGGATCTTTTTACCAGTTTTCATATTTTTTCCTCTTATTCCGCCTTTTAAGCATCGCGCGCCTGTATCGGTGTCGGATGAGCCAGCATGAGACCGTTATGATGAATGCGACGAGGAGATACCACGGCAGTTTGCAGCCGAACCATGCGAGGATCGCGAAATGGTCGATGAGCCACTGGAACGGCCACCAAAGCGAGCACATATTCCCGCCCGTGACCGCGAATCGGGCGGAGAGCGATTCCTTCGAGCTTGTGCCGTAATTCACGTCGAGATTGAGCCAGTAAGGTCCCGGTTCAAGGCTTAAGCCCGTCATTCGTTGATTGAAGACCATTTGAGTCTCCACGGACGTTGTCGCGATCTCGGATCTGCGCGTCCGGCCGTCCTTGTCGATGACGGAAAAGAGCATGCGTACCGGCGTCCTCTCGGTGCCGAAGCTCGTGAGGCTTACGCGGCCGTTCACGTCGTCGCCGACTTTGATTTGGTCGGGATCGACGACGAGCGATATGTCGAAGAGAAAGCGGGGAATGGATGCGGCGGTCGGTTCGCCGATGCCTCGTCGGGCGAGGATCGTCGCTGCGGTATTCGCCGGCGGCTGCGCGGTAGGCAAGACGACGCTTACCGGCGCCGAGATCGCGCCCGGCATGTTTTGCGGATTCTGGGGAATATTCTGAGGCGCGTTCTGCAGATTCGGCACGTCGCTTTTCGTGCCTCCGCCGCCTCCCGACGGAACCGGCGTCGGCGTCGGGGCAGGCATCATCGTAGGCTGCCAATAGGTCTTCACTTTGAAATCAGACGAGCCGCATGACGAACTATTGTCGCAATTAAAGCTGATGTCTCCCGTTATGCTCGAATTGGCATGGCCATGAAAGAAGCCCTGCCGGTCTATCGTCGTATTCGAAAAATCTATATATCCCGTGCCCGCGCCCCATGCATATCCCGAAAGGTCGCCCTGGCCGTCGTTCGCCACATACGTCGTCGGGGTGGGAGCCAGATTGATCCAGCCTATATCTTCGCCCCAGACATAGCCGGTGAGCTTGGTGTCGGTGACCTGTACATCGCCTTCATTTGTCCCGAAATTGAGCCAGCCGACCTGTTCGCTCCATGCGTACGGATAGGTGGGGTCGATGCCTCCGCCCGCGGCCGATGCGACGATCGGCGCTAAGAGACAGGACAAGCTGATGGCGAGAAAGCGTTTCATGCTATTGGATCACGATGTAATTCCACTTATAGGTTGCCACGCCGCTGATCGCCACGCCGACACCCGTCACCGTGAATCCCGACGTCGTAGTCGTCACATACACGTTGAGGGACGTGAGGCCGATAGGGAGGCTTGCCGCCGCAGATCCGGACGGGGTGAGAACGACATAGGGAGCCGTGCCGTACGCGGAGGCGAATGTCACGTTCACCAGCGTGCCGAGACCCAGTATGCCGCCCGAACCGAGTGTGAACGTGACCTCGCCTGCGGTATCTGTGCCGCGGACGACGACCGTGCCTCCCGAGCCCAGAGTGAGCGCCCCTCCGGCTGATGCCGAAGGCGTGCCGCCTTGGCCTTTGATGTGGATGAACGATGCGGTGCCGCCTACGGAGAGGAGGTCGTTCGGCGTGGTCGATCCTATGCCAACCTTGCTTGCCGACGATACCGTTAGGGTCGATGTGGCGGTCAGGCTCGATCCGCTCGACGCGTAGTACGGCATCTGTCCGGTCGTGCCGGGACCGACTGCGCCCGCCGGGGCGAAGCCGAGCGTCGATGTAGCGACCCATGCCGGCGCGCCGCTCGCGAGCGAGAGCACGTTACCGTTCGATGCGGCGGGGAGTTTTGCCAAAGTCGTTGCTCCGGTGGCGTATAGGATGTCGCCTGGGGAATATGACGTCTGTCCCGTGCCGCCATATGCCGGATCAAGGGCCGTACCATTCCATGTGCCGGAAGAGACGGTGCCGAGCGTCGTTATCGAAGCCTGTCCGGCATATGATGCCGATATATCGACGGTAGGATTGCCTGATACGCCGTCGCCATTCGTGAGCGTGACGCGATTAGTCGTGCCTTGGATAGTGCGCGATGTGTACGTACCCGATCCTGTGCGCACGAGAATGCCGTTCGATCCGACTGCGCCGAGGCTATCGAGTGCCGCGCCGTTCGTCACTCCATATCCCGAAAGCGATGTCGGCGTTCCAGTGATCACCGACCATGCTATGGAGCTATTGAATAAGGTCGATGTCGCCACGCTCACCCAACGGCTGCCGTTCCACGACAATATATTATTCACGGCGCCGCCCGCGGGGTGAGCGATAGTCGAAGAGCCGTTGATGTATGCCGCAACCTGCGTGTCGCTGTAATATTTGTTAGTGCCTTGGACCACATCATCGGTCGTGATGCCTGTGAAGTCGGCATTGAGCGTATTCCCGGCCCACGAGAGATGGGTGCCTGCGGCGATGCGCGACGAGGGCGCCTGGTAGAACGCATTCCATTCGGTGGTCGAGGCGGTGAGGGGTATGGTGCGACCGGCGACGACAGATATGGTATTGCCCGATCGCGACAGAGGCGTCGCGAATGACAACGGCGATTCATAATCGATTCCCGCAAGCGGGAAACCGAGCGTTGTTGTGGCGACACTCACCCAACGGCTGCCGTTCCACGAGATTATGTTGCCCGATGTTCCTCCCGCTGGATGCGCCATGGTAGAGGAGCCGTTCACATAATCCGCTACCTGCGTATCGCTATAATATTTTTTCGCGCCCTCGGTGATGTCGTCAGTCGTTATACCGGTCAGATCTGCGTTGAGCGTATTTCCCGACCATGACAGGTGCGTGCCCGCGGTTATGCGCGATGATGGCGTCTGATAGAACAAATTCCATTCGGTCGTCGATGCGGTGAAGGGTATGGTGCGACCCGCAGCGATCGATATGGTGTCGCCTGTCCGGGAAAGAGGCGCGCTGAACGTGAGCGGTGATTCATAATCCGTACCTGCGACCGCGGCAGACGCATTACCCGCGCCGTCGCCTTTAACGATGCCGGAAACGCTTCCGATGCCGCCACCTCCGCCTCCGCCGCTCGTGAATCCAAGACTCGACGTAGCGACCCATGCGGGCGCTCCGCCTACTATTGAGAGCACTTGGCCATTCGATCCTGCCGAAGAAAGTCCCGTGCCTCCGTGCGCGACTCCCACGATACCCGTCATATTACCGAGGTTGAGAGAGCTTTCATCGACGGAGAACGTCGTACTCATAAGGTTAAGTCCGGCGCCAGCCGAATACGTCGTGCCGCCTCCGCTCGATATACCCAAGGACGATGTCGCGGTCCACGTCGGAACGCCGCCCGCCATTTTGAGCACCTGGCCGTCGCTTCCATTAGCGAATGACGATATCGCTGTCGCTCCCGACGCATAGAGAAGGGTATTCGCCGTGAAGGACGTCTGTCCGGTGCCGCCCTTCGTAACCGGAACTACGCCGCCCATGAGAGACAGGTCCAGCTGAGATTGATTGACGGAGAATACCGATCCGACGAGGGTCAGCCCTGTGCCCGCGCTGTATGTCTGGGTCGTCGAGCCGGTCGATGTAGCGACTGCGGCTGCATCGATCCACATCGGCATGCCTGCGGATATGGCGAGAACTTGTCCGTCGCTTCCGATGTGCAATGCCGAAAGCGTGCTCGTTCCCGATGCATAGATCACGTCGCCTACAGCATATAAATTTATCCCCGTGCCGCCCTGCGCGGGCGACAGAGGCATTGTGAGGCCGGAAAGCGACGTTATGTCCGAGTTCGATCCTTTCGCCGCGAAACTGAAATCGACGCGGCAATTCGTCGAATTCGGCAGACAGTTCGGCGTCAGGGTGTCGCCCGGATTATATGTCGTCGAAGGAGGCGCCGCCAATACGCGCAATGCTCCCGTGAGCGAAAGAGTGCCGAGTGCGACATACGACGCCACTCGCAGAGACTTCGTCATTCTCATGCGATCAGTAATGCTAGGGTGTTACCGATATATGCTATGAATCGCGTCGTAAAGGAAATGTAAAGAAATGGTCAAGGAAAGCTGAATTTAGCGCCGCGCAGCGCTCTAGCCCGAGTATGCCCGAAGGAATCCGATCATGCGCTCGCGGTCGGCGAGAGCTTTCTTTGCAGCGGATTCGAGAGGCGCGAGGAGCGAGTCGAGGTACGTCCGGTCCTTGATCGCTCTGTTCGTATCGAGCGACGATCGCGCTTTATCCACATGGAACCTCACCGCGGCGGCGACATCGCGTATCGTACGGTCCCAGAACAGGGCGCGGAGCTCGGATATGTCATGGTCGAGGTCGACTTCGCTCTCGTCGTTCTTTTCTTTCCATTGCGATAAAAGCCGTACGCTCGCCGGATTCAAAAAACCGCGCTCGAGGTCTCTCTGCCAGTCGTGCGCATCGTCATTCAATTGACGCGCTATGAGGAAATGCTTAAAGAAGGCGATCGTGCCGCGGACTTCCGGCGAATCAGACGCATATCCTCGACGGATCAATAGGGAAATAGGGCCAAGCGCATGCCCGATCGATTTTTCAGCTATGACGTCGAGATTTTTATAGTCAGGAAGGCTCTTCAGGCTCAGGATTTTCGGCTTATCGCCCGCCTTACGCTCGAATCGCGTCATGTGGCGTTCCCATGCATTCGCGCCGTCGATCTGATCCATGATCGTCTTAAATATTTCGTGTGCCGATGCAGGAAGGAGACTCGCATATATCGTCGATACCTCGCGCAGAGCGACATTGGCGAGAGGAATATGCTCGGGCTCGCCTTCATCGTCAAGGATGTCGTCGTACACGCGATACGCTATCCAGCCGAATAGGTTCGCGGCGCCTAATTCGGTCGTAAGTGGCGATCTCGAGTCGTCTTTCAGCGGATTATCTCTCGCGTTTTTCGCCTTCGGACCGAGAGCTTTTTCAAAATGATACGGCAGGAGCGTGATCTGGCGGGCCGGGTCGCCGGCCGTGAGCATGCGGATGTATTTTTCGACTGCTTGAGTCTGACGGAGACTGAAATTTTTATATCTCTCCGTCGCCTTAGCGATGATGTCTTCGTGAACGGCCTCGCTCTTGGGCGTCATGACGCCGAGCGTATCGCGAAGGGATGCCGAAGGGTCATGATCTCGTCTCGATGCGAGCGCCTCCACGCAGAGAGCGGCCGTCAGGGCGGGCGAGCCGCTATATATGACCGAACCCCTCGCTTCTTCTATATAGATAGGGTCGGCTTTCCACGAGCCCTCGTTGCAGACCTTTTCGAGCCGTGCGAATCCTGCGGTTTCCGTCCGCGCGGCGTCTCTTCCAGAGTCGCTTTTTACGTTGAGGTTGCGCAAGGCGATAAGCCCGCATGCGGTTTCGAGGACGGTAGCGGCAGGCACCGCTTTCATGTGCGTCCGGATATGATCTTGCGCCTTTTCACATAATTCTGGCGAGAGTCGCCCTGCCTGTGCTCGAGGACCGCCCATGAACCGCGATAGAAAGTAAAGCGCGATAATGGGCGATGCGTAATATTTCGACGCGTACGATCCGCGCTCGACGCAATCGACGCAGAGATTCTGGAGATTCGGCAGATTCACCCCGTGCATGCCTAAAAACGACCCGATATTCGCATTCACGACAGGATCGATGTCGTGCCAGCGCCCTCGGGCGCTTCGCGGCACGAGCCATGTTTGATAGGGTCCGCCTGGCGATTCTTCTGCGGCGATAAGCGCCTGCGTCACGCCCGCCAATGCCGCTCCATCGACCGCTTCAGGCATATATTCAGAAAGGACCGCTCCGGCGCATGCCGTATCGTCGAGATCGTCGGGGTAGGGTTTTGCCCGCGTCTCGTCAGAGTCGCGCCGCCAGTAATTCCATGTGAAGCCGGCGCTCTTCTCATTCAAAATGAATCGACAGCCGCGCTCTATGATGTCTGCCGCCGCGCGATGTTCGCGCGCCTCGCGCAATGCGAGGAGTATTAAAGACGTGTGAAAGACATTATCAAACCCGCCGTCCTTCCTCTGCAAGGACGCGATCGCCTGGAGCGCTTTCCGTATCGATCTTTCGCGTTTGTTTTCCATTGTTCGGCGTATGCTGGCCGCTCTGATGTCTGAATGTCTGATGCGCGCGGGGGAAGGCGATCGTGAAATTCGAACCCTCTCCCTCCGTGCTCTTTACCTTGATGGTTCCCTTGAAATCCTTCGTGACTATGTCTTTCGTATTCGACAATCCGATACCCATGCCGCGATGCCTCTCTTTCGTCGTGAAGAACGGATCGAATATCTTGTCTATGACCGCCTGCGATATGCCGCATCCGTGGTCGCGGACGATTATGGTTATCTCGCCCTTCTTGGACGCGAGCCTCACAGATACGACGCGCTTCTCTATGGGCAATAACGTTCCCGCATATGAATCGATGGCATTCGATATGAGATTGCCGATGACGTGCTGGAGCTTTGCCGGATTGCCATATGTCGTCTCGCGTTCGTATGCCGACCATTCGATGCGCACTTTCTCCTGATTGGCCTTATAGGCGAGAAGGGCGAGCGCCTCTTCGATCTCGGCGTTCACGCTGAACTCTTCCTCATGCTCGGACATGGTCATCTGCTTCTTCACCGTCGCGATGAATCGTTCGAGCTTCCGCGATGCGGCGACCGCCCTCGCCACGCTCTCGCGTATCTCGTCCATTTCAGGCCTCACGCTGTCTTTGATCTCGCTTACGTTCACCGCTACCGCAGAGAGCGGATTCATGAGGTCGTGAAATATGCCCGACGAGAGCCTGCCGAATTCGGCGAAACGATACAATTGCGCCACTTTCTCGGCCTGGGCTTTACGCAGCTCCTTTGTCCTCTCCGCGACCTCGGATTCGAGGGACTCATTCTTCTCGATGAGAGCCTTTTCCGACCGGCGCGCTCGGGTGAGCGAATTCTCTATGTCTTTATTCGAGAGCCATGCGATGAGCTCTATGGCAAAGAAGAATACGCAGTATTTGATGACGTCGACGCTCTCATGGGTCTCTTGCATCCATTTGAGGTCGATCGCTATCATGCCGGCATCGCCCATGAATCGGCAGACGAGGATCGACACCATGACGATGGCGCTGAATGCCAGGCTGAACCGCGTGCCGATGAGCGCTCCCGCCATGATGATGAGAAGCGCGTACATAAGAAGCGTCGACGGCAGATCCGTGCCCCAGCGATACACGCCGTACGTGGTCGCGGCATAGAAGAAGGTAATGACGAAGTACGAGACGACGTCGAAATGCCCCTTCCGCGAAGCGACGTAGGCCGCTATGAACAGCGCCGGAAATATGCTGAAGACCAAGAAGGGTATGCCCTCATAGCCCGGACCGGCTTCGATCATGCTTATGAGGACGAGCATGTCGAGGGCAAGGAGAAGCCCTATCGAGCCGATGAGGATGACGTTCAATATCGATTCGCGGCGGCGATCGTCCTCGTCGGTCGATCGCAGCTCGAAGAATGTCCGGTAAAGAAAACGGATACTTCTTTTAAAGAGACGCTCGGTGCTGTGGGCATCCTCGTTCTTTGTGAGAGAAGTATCCATTTCCTCCTATACCTTAGGCCTCATCGGTCCATGGGTACATGGTAGCCGATGCGAGCGCAGCCTCTCGTGCCTCTACCGCGCTTCGGAGAGAAGCGTCCGTGAGGATCTTTTCGACAACGTTGTTCATATGCATGAGAAATGATTTGCTAAGGAACACTCCTATTCGACTCATAGGACGTTCCTGTCAGATTGTCGTGCGCCGAGGGTCAAGAAAAAATCAAATTAAAGTAAATCTCTAATCATCTTTTATCTTGTAGCCGCGACCGGGGATATTGTATATGAGCTTCTCGCGCTTCTTTTCGAGCTTTTTGCGGAGGTTCACGATATGGGTCTCGATCGTCTTAGAAAGGGGATCGCTCTCCATGTCCCAGACGTGCTCCATGATGGTGCCGCGCGAAACAACCTTGCCCTTGTTCCTGAGAAGCAATTCAAGGAGGGCGAATTCCTTTCGTGTGAGATATACGTCAGCGCCGTCGTGTTTAACCTCTTGGCTACCGGCATCGAGCAGGACGCGGCCCGCGGAAAATATCGTCGGCTCGACTTTATACGTGCGGCGGAGGAGGGCGCGCATGCGCGACACTAATTCCTGGTGCGAGTATGGCTTGGTCATATAATCGTCCGCGCCGGAATCAAGGGCGAGCGCCTTGTCGTCGACGTGCGTGCGCACCGATAGGATGATGATAGGGACGTGACGGCCGGCGGCGCGTATATCGCGGCAGACCTCGAGACCGCTCTTCTTCGGCATATTGTGATCGAGCACGATGAGGTCGTATTCGTTCGTGCGGGCCATATACGAGCCCTCGATGCCGTCGGATGCCGTATCGACGGCAAAACACTCTGCCTGGAGCGTGGCTTTCAGAAAATCTCGGGTGTCGGTTTCGTCATCTACGACGAGTATCCTCATGGGACTTTATGGGTTGCCTCAAGTATAGCCCATAGAGGCGTTTTTGACGTCAAATGCTTATCCACGGCCCTGAAACAGGTCTTTCTTGCAGAGTCAACAAATACGTGCTATAATAGATGTACTAGTGATTTGATTCTCTCGTCATATTTCGTGACTTGGCAGATTCCGGTCACGCTTAAGGCCCGAAGTATCTATGGGCCACACAATATGACACCAAATTCAACCCCAGAGGCTAACGCCTCGTTCGAACAGCTCGCAGGCCTCAGCGAGGGCCTTCGCATGTCTCTCCGCAAGAACGATTTCGTCATGCCGACGCCCATCCAGGCTCGCGTCATTCCCCTCGGTATCGAGGGCAAGGACATCATCGGCATCGCTCAGACCGGTACGGGTAAGACCCTCGGCTTCGGCATCCCTATGATCGAGCGCATCATCGCGGACAAGAACGCCCGCGGCCTCGTCATACTTCCGACTCGCGAGCTCGCGCTCCAGGTAGACGAAACGCTTCGCAAAGTAGCTACCGGCCTCGGCATATATACTGCCGTTTTGATCGGTGGCGACTCTATGGGACGCCAGATCCGCGACCTCCGCGCCGGCCCTAACATCGTCATCGCGACGCCGGGTCGTCTCATCGACCATCTCGAACAGAAGACGATCGCGCTCGACCGCGTATCGGTTCTCGTCTTGGACGAGGCAGACCACATGTTCGACATCGGCTTCATGCCTCAGATTAAAGAGATCGTGCGACGCGTGCCGAAGGTCCGCCAGACGATGCTTTTCTCGGCTACCATGCCTGAACCTATCGCGAAGCTCGCTATGGAGCACATGCAATTGCCGCTTCGCATCGAAGTCGCGCCTGCGGGCACGGCGAACAAGAACGTCGAGCAGGAGATCATCGTCGTCGACCGCAAGGCGAAGTTCAATCTCTTGGCCAAGCTTTTGGGCGAGCATCCGGGTCAGCCGGTCCTCGTTTTCACGCGCACCAAGCACGGCGCGAAGGAGATCGCGAAATCGCTCCGAAACATCGGCACGACTGCTGCAGAGATCCATTCGAACCGATCGCTCTCGCAGCGTCGCGAGGCTTTGGATGGCTTCAAGAAGCATAAATACCAGGTCCTCGTGGCGACCGACATCGCGGCGCGCGGCATCGACGTCAAAGACATCAGCCTCGTCGTGAACTATGACCTTCCGGAGCAGTCCGAAGACTATGTCCACCGCATCGGCCGTACCGGCCGCGCGGGCAAGGCGGGCAAGGCAGTATCGTTCGCGACGCCTGACCAGAAGCGCGACATCATCGACATCGAGCGCTTGATCAAGAAGGAGATCCCTAAGAAGAGCCATGAGGGTGCGACCATATCGGAGTCGTTCGCGGGTCGTTCAGGCGGTTTTCGCGGCGGCAGGGGAGGCTTCTCTCGCGGCGGACGAGGCGGCGGATTCTCGCGAGGCGGTAGCCGCGGAGGTTTTTCACGCGGAGGTTCCCGTGGTTTCGGTGGCGGATCGTCGCATAGCTCGCATGGGGGTCACGGCGACGCCTCCCATGGCGCATCGCACGGCGGCCATTCGGCGGTCGGTCATTCTGGCCCGCGCAGGCGCTTCAATTCCAAATTCCCGCGCCCACTCAAGACCGATCCATCGAAGAAGGTAGAGCTCGGCACCGGCTACCGCAGGGTGTTCAGGAAGGGGGTGCGATAATCTGAAAATAGAAGAAAGGGTCCGCGGTGGGAAAGTACTGCGGACTTTTTCTTTGCATGAGGTTTTCCACTTGTTGATTTTCTATTTACTTTCTATACTTTGTGTATAAGAAGCAACCTCGTGTTAACGAAAAGGCAAAAACAAGTTCTGGATTTCACGACTCTTTATCAAAAAAATAAGGGGTATGCTCCTTCTCTTGAAGAGATATCTAAAAAATTTAAATTTGCCTCTGTATCTACCGCACATTTTCATATAACAAAGCTTCGTGATGCTGGATATTTGGAAAAAGAGGAAAACAAACCACGCGCAATTAATACTTCAAAGCAAGAAGAGATCATAAAAATTCGTATTATTGGCAATATTGCCGCAGGTTATCCAATTGAGGCCATCGAAACTTCGGGGGAAAGTATTTCTGTCTCAAAAAAAGATATTTCTTCTAAGGGCGAATACTACGCACTCCGTGTGAAGGGTAATAGCATGATAGGAGAAGGTGTATTTGATGGAGATATTGTTGTTATACGCAAGCAATCAAATGCCGATGATGGGCAAATGGTTGTCGCTATTATTGACGATAATGAAGCTACTCTTAAAAAGCTCTACAAAGAAAAAACGCGCTTCAAATTACAGCCTGCAAATCAGGCCATGCTACCAATTTTCCGAAAGGAGGTTGAGATTCGAGGCGTCGTTGTAAAGATTGTAAGGAATTTGGAGGGAGGAAATCAAAATTCACTCGCAATTCGTAAAAGAGAATTCCTCAATCAAATAAGGAGTTCAAATTCTGGAAGTCAAAATAAATATAAGAGGGTTGCAATGTCGCCGATTCGTTATGCAGGAGGAAAAAGTCTGGCTGTAGGATATGTTCTTGAACTTTTGCCTGATAACATCAAAAGAGTCGTCTCACCTTTTTTTGGTGGAGGTTCAATTGAGATTGCTCTCAGTAAGCAACTAGGTCTTGAGGTTATTGGATACGATATTTTCGATATTCTCTGTAATTACTGGAAGTTTCAGATTGAAAAACCAAAGCTGCTCTACAAAAGACTCATCGAGCTAAAGCCTGAGAAGAAAACATACGAAAAAATCAGGTTAATTTTAAATGATGTTTGGAAAAAGAAGGTCAAACTTGATCCATTAACGCTGGCTGTTTATTATTTTTACAATTTCAATCTGTCTTACGGGCCGGGTTTCATGGGCTGGAGTTCTGACATCTATCTGGACGAGACTAAATATAAAAGAATGATTGAGAGAGTTAGGGACTTTGATCCTCAAAAACTAAAGGTTGAATGCGGAGATTTTCGTGAAGCAATCAAGAATCATAAAGACGATTTTCTTTATTGTGATCCTCCTTACTATATCGGCGACGATTCTAAGATGTTCAAGGGAATATATCCTATGAGAAATATACCTGTACACCACAAAGGATTTCCTCATGAAGACCTACGAAACATGCTCAAAGAACACAAGGGTGGATTTATACTCTCGTATAACAATTGTCCAACTATCAGAGAGTTTTATAAGGAATACGAACATTTCTTTCCTACCTGGCAATATACGATGGGGCAGGGTGAGACGAGGATAGGAAAAAATCGAATAGAAAAAGGCGACAGTCACATAAAATACTCTCACGAGATAATAATTTACTGCCCACCAAGATCGTAGATCTCAGGATCTAGCGCAGGCTCTTTCTTTTCTTTCCGTGCTTGTTGTGGGCGCGGAGAATGTCCTGTGCCCATGCCTCGCCTCGTTCTTGAAAATTCCATGGAGGATAGACGCCCTCGGTTTCTTTGTAATCCTTCTTACATTTATCCTCCATATCTTTAAATGCCGCAACTTCCGCCTCGTCTTCGCTAAAAAGACCCTTAACAAGAGTTTTTGTCTTCTTAGATGTGATCATGTAGATCTCAACCTTTTTATTTTGTTCGAGCTCTCTGCGAATAAGAAGGTGAATGCCGAAAGTTCTGATGCTCGGCCCGCCCTGCATACCACCTTGGTAGAACAAAAGCGTGGATTTGATACCACCCTTGCTCTGTGAACCGCCTATCTTTTTAATGACGCCGTCTACGACTATCAAATAGATGCGACCAGAGCTGTCCTTGAGAATTTCCTGCTCAAGTTTCTTTCCGCCCTCATTAAAAATTTCATCCAAGAATTTAAACTTGATGAGTCGAATGCCGTGATCCCTGTCAATGAGGGCGTCAGCAACCTTGAATGCAGTTTTTACCTTTTCTATCTTCATGGGGCCTCAAGTGAATGTATTTTGGCATTTTCGATAATGCCACGATTATGGCTTTTTTACAAATTATTAAGGGAAGCCTCGTATCGTGCTAAAATTTCCTCATGTTCCACCGAACCTGGTTTCCAACCCTCTGCGCTCTCTTTATAGTCTTCGGCGTCTATTGGTTCGCGATACGCGATTCGGGCCCGAAAGCCGCGCCGTCTGCGGCATCGATACTCGATCCGTATAATCGAACGGGCCAGTCTGCCCAGCCCGGCGTATCCAATAGCCTCATGAAGCCTCCTGTCGACGCCCCGAACCTTCCTACAAGCGATATCAATAACATCATGCACAACATCACCTCAGCGACCCTTCATACGAGCCTTGGCGACATCACCATCGCCTTCAATCCCGCTACGCCGAACACCGTCGCCAATTTCGTGAAGCTTGCAGAGGCCGGCTTCTATAACGGTACCAAATTCCACCGCATAATCGCCGGATTCATGAATCAGGGCGGCGATCCTTTGACCAAGGATGACAGCAAGGCAGGTCTGTGGGGAACAGGCGGTCCCGGATATCAGTTCGCGGACGAGATCGGCGTCGATAATCACAACGTCGCGGGCACGATATCGATGGCGAACGCCGGTCCGAACACGAACGGCAGCCAGTTCTTCATCAATGCCGCCGACAACACGTTCCTCGATACCAAGCACACCGTATTCGGCCGCGTCACGGAGGGTCTCGACGTCGCCATGAAGATGAACCAGGTGAAGACCGACGGTTCCGACAGGCCTTTGACGCCTGTGGTGATCACGAGCATTACGCTTAAATAATCGTGTCTATCATCGCACCATTCGCACATGCCTGTGCCGTTGTATTTCCTCTATGTCGTGCGCTGTGCCGACGGCACGCTCTATACCGGCATCACGACTGATGTCGATCGAAGGGTAGAAGAGCATAATTCGACCCGTTCCAAAGCGGGTGCGAAATATACCCGCGCGCGCCAGCCAGTCGCTTTGGTCTATTCGAAACCATACAAGGACCGCTCTGCCGCCGCCATAGCCGAAGCGGCTCTGAAGAAGCTTTCGAGGAAGGAGAAATTGGCGATTATATCCCTGCAGCCATAGCATTTCTTAGGTTATCCCCAGCCGTCCTCTTGCAAGGTGAACCATAGTTCACCTATACTATGCACATAACGTTTAGGCCCGAAAACGGCCGCATAACCAAAACGAATATGAGTAAATACGAATTGCGAAAGACCATTAAAAAGGAGCTCCGCGACCTCAATTGGAGGATAGACATGAAGATCGTCCGAGGTCTCCCATACAGGACCGAGGCACGACGGCACAAGCTTCTCATTATGCAGCTCAACAGGCTGTCGAAGAGTTCGGTCGGATTCATGTCGGCATTCTTCACTCGGGTAGCGGCGTAGGAGGGGCGGATAGGCGGTATGCAGGGTATATAATTGCCACATGATCGACACGTACAAGAAAAAGATCATAGCTTTCTACGAACGGCACAAGCGTATGCCGGGGTATAGGGAATTGATGGACATCACGGGCTATAAATCCAAGAATGCCGTCTACAAGATGATCAATAAGCTCGTCGAGCTCGGCGTTCTCACTAAAGACGCGGATGGAAGGATCGCTCTGGTCCGATCGGGGAGCGACATACCAATGCTTGGTCTCGTCGAGGCGGGTTTCCCGACCGTCGCGGAGGAGACAGAGCTCGATGTGGTGAATATAAATACGTATCTGGTCGAAGACAGAGAGAGTTCGTACCTGCTCGAGGTCAAGGGCGACTCTATGATAGATGCCGGTATACATGAAGGCGACCTCGTGGTTGCGGAGCACGCGAAATCAGGCCACGTCCCGAAGGAAGGCGATATCGTCATCGCCGAAGTGGACGGAGGCTGGACTATGAAATATTACCGAAAGAGCGCAGGTCGGATATATCTCGAGCCCGCCAATAAAAAATACAAGCCGATATATCCCGAATACGACCTCAAGATCGCGGCGATCGTGAAGGGAGTCATACGAAAATACTAGCTCCTGCGGTATCATGTGACCCTATGGAGGGACATGATACCGAATTCGAGATGATGGTCGCGACGGCATACGACAAGTTGCCTGAATGGATACGCGTCAAAATGAAGAACATTGCCATAACCGTTGAGGAGCTTGTCGATTCGGAAACTGTACGCGATATGGATCTCGACGACCATATGGGGCTTCTCGGTCTCTATCGTGGTGTGCCGCAGACAAAACGATCGGTCTCGGCAGGTTTTGAAATGCCCGATACCATTGTTCTTTATCGATTACCGATCCTCGACGAGGCTTCTGATTCGGGGAAGTCTGTCGAAGACGTGATATTCGAGACTCTCTGGCATGAGATCGCGCATCATTTCGGCCTCTCGGAAGAAGACGTCATGCGCCGCGAGGGCGAAGAGTTTGGTACGGATCAAAATCCGAACGAAAACGACGATGGTGAGATATAATCTACACATGGACGGACAAAATACTCATAAAAAAGGCTTTATTATGTGGCTTGTCATCGCGGGGCTTCTCGCGGCCATAGCCTGGATATGTTTTCATATGGGCCTCAGATCGAACGAAGGCGTCTCCGTGCCGTCCGGTTTCGTCGGGCCGACGAATGACATCGTGAACGACGTCGTATTCGCGTGCGCGAAAGGGCAGAGCATCCATGCCATATTCCATACGACGGAAACCGTCGATCTTACGCTCTCTGACGGTCGCGCTCTGACGATTCCGCAGACGCGATCGGCATCGGGCGCCCGCTATGCCGATGCGGACGAATCATTCGTTTTCTGGAATAAGGGCCAGACCGCATTCGTACAGGAAAAAGGCGTGACGACCTTCGCTGATTGCGCTATTCGCTAGCTGCCGTACCCGCAACCCATCCTGTCGACCAGCACAATTGGAGGCTGTATCCGCCTGACGGCCTCTCTACGTCCAAGGTGTCGCCGATGATATAGAGATTCGGCACGATGCGCGATCGCATGGTCTTGAAGTCTATCTCTTCCAGCTTGACGCCGCCCGATGCGACGATGGCTTTTTCTTTGCCCAAGAATCCGGCAGGGGTCATGCGCATGTCTTTCAGCGTCTTCACGAGACCAAGGCGCTCTTCGCGCGATACGACGTTGATTTCTTTCTCCGGATCGAGCTTGGCAAGCGTTATCACCGCTGCCGACAGAGCCGGCGTGACGAGGTCTTTAATGGCATTCTTTACCTTTTTATTGGAATTGATCTTGAAGACCTCTTGGACCTTGAGATCGAGCGCCGCGGCATCGAGATCCGGCATGATATCGAGAGAAAGCTCTATTTTATCGCCCGGCTGGGCGTATTGGAGCGATTCACGCACGTCTTTTGACAGGTTGATGGCCAAGGGGCCGCTGATGCCGAAATGCGCGAATACCATGCGACCTACGAGCGACTTGCCGCGCGTCTCTTTCCCCGGATCAGCGGCGCCCGATGTCATCGACCGCTTTTCGATGATAGTGAGCTTCGCGTTCTGATTCGATACGCCTGACAGCTCGCGCACCCATTTTTCGGCGATCTTGAGAGGCACGAGCGCCGCATCAGGTTCGACGATCGTGTGGCCAGCCCTATGGAGCCATTCGAATCCTTCGCCCGTCGATCCGGTGTCTGGATGCGACGTTCCACCGGTCGCTATGATATATGAGTCGGCGACGATCGTTTCGATCATTTTGGCGCCCGATCCGCCGGTGCGCATGACATTCGCGCCGACGACCTTTCCGTCCTGTACGTGGAGGCCTTTGACCAAGACGCTGGTTGCAACTTCGACGCCGCCATCCTTCATGTATTTAACGAGAACGTCCCAGACGGATTTCGCGCTATTAGACGTGGGGAAGACGCGACCCTCGTTCTCTACCTTGGTCGGCATATTGCGGTCATGGAAGAAGGCGAGCGATTCGGTGACTGCATGTTGGGCGAACGTCGAGAACAGGAATTTTCCTTTACCTTTTAATTTCGCGAGGAAGGCGCGGACGTCAGGCGTATCATTCGTGACGTTACAGCGCCCGCCGCCCGTGATGAGGAGCTTCTTGCCGAGACCTTCGTTCTTTTCGAGGAGAATCACGCCGCCCTGTGCCGCTTTTGCGCCCTTCTTGGCGAGTATTTCAGCCGCGCGTCCGGCCGCTATCATGCCCGCAGGCCCTCCGCCCACGACGCATACGTCATATCGCTCCTTGAAAGCCGCTTTCTTCATGATGAGAACAGGCTAGCACGGAATTTCGTAGTATCATATGAATATGGCAACATCACCTTCATCAGAGAATCACGCCCACAAAATCCTCGCATTCGCGGTCATCTCCTTGGCGGTCATAGCCGTCGCATGGTTTATCTTCGCTCCGAAGCCGGAAGATCATGCTTCGGAGCCTTCAGGGTCGACGACGACCGGTCCTGCAGCGGACGGTTCGACCTATTCCAGCCAGGATTTCGCTTTCAGTGTGAACGTCCCCGACGGATTCAGCGTCGATGAGTCGTATGTGAATCAAGACCTCGGTCCCGGTCGCGAGATACCGGGTATAGCGTTCAAGATACCGGAATCCATGGCTCAAGGCACCAATCTGTCGCGGGATTCACGCGTATCCGTCGAGATGCTCTCCGATATCCAATGCGTTCCAGGCGATTTTCTCTATGATTCGGGCTCTTCGTCGGTCGCGACGCTCGGCAACAATCAATTCGTCACGGCGACATCCGCCGGCGCAGGCGCGGGTAATCTCTATGAGGAGAGGGTCTATATCGCTAAAAACGCGAGCCGCTGTTATGCCGTCCGTTATTTCATCCATTCTACCCAGATCGCCAACTATCCCGCAGGCACCGTCACGGCTTTCGACAAGGCGGCTCTCTTGCGCATATTCGACACGTTTCCGGCGAGTCTTCGTCTCATATAATCGGGCATAACGTTTCCTCTCCATGAAAAAGAATGCGACGGCGTATATCGGCATAGCGATCGCCGGCGCGATGGCCGCGTTCTCGTATCTCTACCTCTATCCGTCGACTCCCGATGCGCTCACCGAGCAGAATGCGCGCATATATTCGTCGAGCCAGTTCGGCATATCGTTCTTATATCCGCGCGCGTATACGTTGGACGAGCGTGACGTCGGTCCGACGGCGCCTCTTCACCGCGTCATCGCATTCAGATCCCAAGATGCCGCGCCTACGCCTGTGAACGGCGAGGGTCAGCCGGGCATCACATTCGAATTCATCGAGAATGAGCCTGTCGAAATGGATGCCGAGACGTTCATTCGCGATAAGCCCGCGTCGAACTGGAATATCGCGACGAGCGCTATGACGCCGAAGATATACGATGGCATATCGGGTATCGAGTATTCGTGGTCGGGTCTCTATGAAGGCCGGTCGTTCGTCGTCGCTCGTCGCGGATTCATATATGTATTCTCGGTGACGAGATTCGATCCGACTGATATCGGCCCTGTAAATTTCGGCCGCATCATGAGCACGCTCAAGCTCGCCGAATAGCGCGAGACGCTCTGATATAATGAGCGAATGAAGATCAATCGGTCCCCGTGGATCCATCAATTGGATAAGACCCGTCCTATCGAGCGGCTGCGAGACGATATTAAGACCGATATCGTTATCGTAGGCGCCGGCATAGCCGGCATAGCGACGGCGTTCTTCGCGCTCAAACATACGGAAAAGAGCGTCGTCGTGATCGAAAAGTCGCGCATAGCTCACGGCGCGACGGGTCATAATGCGGGTCAGATCGTAAGCTATTTCGAACGCCCGTTCTATGAGCTCTGCGAAGAGTTCGGCATCGAATTGGCGGCTGCGGGCCAGCGATCGATAGAGCTCGCCTGGGAGCTTTTCGATGAGATGTACACCGAGGCGGGTCTTACGATCCCGTTCTCGCGCTTCGTGGGATACGACGGCCTTTCTACGTATGACCAGGTGTTGTCTCATCTCAAGAACTCTATTCTCCGTAAAAGGACGAATCTGCCGCTCCAGGAGATGTGGCTTTCCGACAAGGCGCCGTTCGCGACGACGATCCCGAAGGAATACGCCGAATTCTATAAGATCGTGCCTCAGTCAGATATACAGACGGCCCTGGAGACGGAAAAGAAGGGTTTCGTAGCCGTCACGCTTCATCACAAGGGCGTGGTCAATTCAGCGCTCTTCTCTGAACATGTCGCTGCATATCTGCGTCAAAAATATAGGAACCGCTTGGCTATATATGAGGAAACTTCGATAGCCAAGATCGTTCTCCATGAAAATGATGCGGTCCTTGATGCGGGAACGCATACGCTGACTGCCGATCGCGTCGTATTGTGCACCAACGGATTCGAGAATCTTACGATACAGAACAAGTCGGGTATGGCTATCGACACGAGATTCCATCATCTGGTGAACGGAGTCGTAGGCCGTATGTCGGGCTATCTCGAGAAGATGAATAAGCCGCCTATGGCCGCAAGCTATTACGTGCCGGCTGAACAGGGCTTTGCCGATATGGAAGACCCGTATTTCTATATCACGCGCCGCGAATACGAATATGAGAAAGGCGCGGATCATAATCTCATATGCCTCGGCGGGCCTCAGCACGATATCCCTGATCGCGAGGAATATCTTTCCGAATTCGATTATCCCGAGGAGGTCCAGGCCGAAGTCGACCGATTTGTCCATGACCTCTATGCGGTTGAGCCGAATAGGAAGATCGAATATCAGTTCACGTGGCACGGGCTCATGGGATATACGCCGTCGCGTGTGCGCATAGTAGGCGAGGAGCCGAAGAATCGGGTTCTGCTCTATAACCTCGGCTGTAACGGCGTCGGCATATTGCCGTCTATATTCGGCGGTAAACGCATCGCCCGCATTATCGCAGGCGAGAAGGTAGAGAAATCCATATTCGATCCGAGGGAATAGGCGAGGGTTCTGCGCGGGTCGCTATGGCCCACGGAGAATGGGCGTGTTAGATACAAGAAAAATACAAGAAAAAG
>DASZXL010000019.1:0-5656 GCA_035545915.1 Minisyncoccota bacterium | reverse complement strand
GCAAGGGCGCGCGGCTTCTTCGGAGCCGACGGCTCTGATTTCGCGGTCTTGAGCTCTTCGAGAACGCGAATGACGCCGACTTTGGTGATCTTGAATTTAGAGAGGATCTCCGCCGTCGGGCCGGGGATCTCGAGGAGGGCGATGAAAAGGTGTTCGGTCGATATGAATTCGTCCTTCAGTCCTGCGGCGACTTTGGCCGAATTCTCGAGAGCCTGCGCCAATTCAGGCGTCAGATATATCTGATATGACTGCGAAAGCGTGGCGCCTGAATTGGCGCCTTCGAGCGATTCGGCGAGCGAATCGGACAAAAGAAGCACGTCCACGTCCAATTTTTCGAGGATAGCGAGCACCATGCTCTCTTCCTGCAATATGAGCGCGGAGAGGAGATGAAGCGGATTGACGTGATTCTGCCCGCGCTCGATGGCAAGCTCGTGAGCGCGGCGGATGGCTTCCTTGGCCTTGGTCGTGAAATGGTTGAGTGGTGGCATTGGTTTTTGGTTGTCTGCGTTATTTTATCAATTCGAGGGCCTTCACGATAGTAGATACGTCCCGACGGACGGCGTCTGGTGCAAAGGTAAAGCGAAGCGTGTTTCGCGCGCGCCAGGCGGATGCGGCGACACCGCTTTTCTCTGCGGCCAGAATCGCCGCGACGACATACGAGGACTCTTCCCCTTTGAGACAGGAACTCTTGGTCGAGCATGCGATACCCTGCGCATCGAGCTGAATAACGGCGAATTCAGGATCGGATATATTCGGAAGCGAAATGTTCGCGTTATTCGGCAATCGTTTTTCCTTCGATCCATTGATGACGGCATCCGGCAAACGTTCGGCGATCTGAGCGAAGAAATAGTCGCGGATAGCGGTCGCGCATCTCGATCGCTCTTCCCTTTTTTCCTGAGCGACCTTCAGGGCCTCGGCAAAACCCGCGACAAGTTCCACCGACTCAGTCGTCGGGCGCTTGCCGCGCTCCTGCCCGCCGCCCGCCATGAGAGGCTCCCACGATACGCGGCGACGGACGATCAAAGCGCCCACGCCCTTCGGACCCTGCATCTTGTGGGCATCGAGCGTCATGGCATCCGCGCGCAGGCCTTCGATCTCGCATGAAAGCCAGAGGGGTGCCTGCGACGCGTCGACGTGGAAAACCGGGAATTCGGCATCGGCCGCATCTTCCTTCCCCAATCTCTCCGCGCGGATCTTTCGTATGCCAGCCCCGATCTTCGATACCGGCTGTATCGTGCCGATCTCATTATTCGCATACATGCAGGTGACAAGCGCCGTATCCGGCGTGATCGCGGCCAAAACATCATCACCGCGGACGACGCCGTCGGCGCCTGGAGCGACACGCGTTACACGTACGCCATGCGTTTCGAATATTCCGAGCGTCTCCATCACAGACGAATGCTCTATCGCCGTCGTGACGACGTGGATCTTGTTCGGAGGCATGCCTTTTTCCAATTTGGTACGCAGAACGCCCTGAATGATCGTCGCATTCGCCTCGGTCCCGCCCGACATGAAATAGACCTCCTCGGGTTTCGTACCGATGAGACGCGCGACCGAAGATCGCGACGCTTCCAATGCGCGCTTGGCGGCCACGCCTTCGGCGTGTATAGCGCTCGGATTCGCCCATGCTTTTCGAGCACGCTTCATAGCCTGCGCGACATCGGGATGAAGGGGCGTCGTCGCGGCCCAATCGGCATATATCCGGCGCTTGAATAGAGAGAGAAAAGCCATGCCTAAAACCTACTCCATTTGAAGATTCGTCGCAAATAGGCTAATGTATAAGCCATGATTCTCGACTCCAATATCCTTATAGGCGTCCTTGCTCTTTGTAGCCTCTGCCTCGTCGCAGACGTCTTCCATCTCCGATGGACGCTCCGTAAGGTATTCAAGAGCAAGGATTGTAACGACATCGGCTCGGCAATCGCATCCTGCAACAAGGATATCGACGGCCTCGAGAAGTTTCGCGCCGACATCGAAGCGTACATGAAGAACGTCGAGAGGCGCCTGCGGCGATCGACTCAGGCGACGGAGACGGTCCGATTCAACGCATTCCGCGGCGACGGGCTCGGCGGCACGACGGGCGGCGGCCAGAGCTTCGCCACCGCATTCATAAACGAGGACGGCGACGGAGCCGTGCTCTCGAGCATATTCACCCGCGAGCGCGTATCCGTATATTCGAAACCTGTCGTCAAATTCGAATCGGACAATCAGCTCACCGAAGAAGAGCGCCGCGCGGTATCGCTCGCAAAAGCAAAGCTCGGCACCCGCGCGTAGCGGCACATCGATGAACCCTCATCACATCAACCCATGGCAGGAAAGAACAAACAGCAGAATAAAGGCGTTTCCGGCGCGGCAAGCGGCGCTCTTTCGAAGCGTCCTCCTGTCGTCGCCATCCTCGGCCATATCGATCACGGCAAATCGACGCTCCTCGACTATATAAGGAAGACGAATATCGTCGAACATGAGGCGGGCGGCATCACCCAGCGCATCTCCGCCTACGAGGTCGAGCGCCAGACCAAGGACGGCCCGCAGAAAATCACCTTCATAGACACGCCGGGCCATGAGGCATTTTCCGGCATGCGCGAGCGCGGCGCGACAACCGCAGACATAGCGATACTTGTCGTATCTGCGGAAGACGGCGTCAAACCTCAGACCATCGACGCATATAAAGAGATTCAAAAGGCAAAGGTACCCTTCATCGTCGCTATAAACAAAATCGACAAGCCCGCGGCGAATGTCGACAGGACGAAAGTATCCCTCGCCGAGGCAGGCATATACGTCGAAGGCTACGGCGGCGACATTTCCTTCGTCCCTATATCCGCAAAGACGGGCCAAGGCGTCGACGATCTCCTCGACCTTATTATATTGTCGGCTGACGTCGCGGACCTCAAAGGCGACGCGTCGAAACCGGCTGAGGGCACGGTCATCGAAGCCCATCGCGACCCGAAGAAAGGCATTTCGGCAACGCTCGTCATCAAAGACGGCTCCGTAGGCCCCGGCATGTTCGTCGCAGCCGGCTCCGCATTCTCCCCTACCCGCATCATCGAAAACCATACGGGCAAAAAGATCACCGAAGCGACATTCTGCGCGCCGATACGACTCGTCGGCTGGAACAAAGCTCCGCAGGTAGGCGCATCGTTCGTATCCTTTTCAAATAAAAGAGACCTCGAGGAATACGTCGATATGGCGATCGAGACCGAAAAGAAGCCGCGACCTGTCGAAAAAACCGCAGGCGCATCCACTGAACCGGAGGTCCCAAAACTCATCATCCCCCTCATCATCAAGGCCGACGTACAGGGATCGGTCGAAGCGATCGAACACGAGATCCTTAAAATAAAGAGCGAGCGGGTCGCCCTCAAAACCATCCTCGCTTCGATCGGCGACATCACCGAATCCGATATCAAAGGCGCGGGATCTGACACCAAGGCTCTTATCGTCGGATTCAACGTCAAAATGGACAACCAGGCCGCAGCCATGATCGAACGCCTCGGCATACAGCATGCGACGTTCGACATCATATACAACCTCCGCGAATGGATCGAGGAGCGCGTCAAAGAGCGCACGCCGAAGGTCGCCGTCGAGGAGACCCTGGGCTCGGCCAAGATCATGAAATTCTTTAGCCGCACCAAAGACAAGCAGATCGTCGGCGGCAAGGTGAGCGACCGCGAGATAACGCTCGGCCACCGCGTCAAAATCGTGCGACGCGACACTCTCATCGGCGACGGCGTCATCCGCGAGCTCCAGCAGACCAAGGTAAAGACCTCATCGGTAAGCCAGGGTTTCGAATTCGGCGCCATGATCGAGGCCAAGATCGAGATAGCCCCGGGCGACGTCATCGAGGACTTCGTCGTCGTGGAGAAATAGCCGTCCATTCATAATCTATCGCGATACCATGCCAGGCCCACAAAAAGATCGACTCGAAGAACTGATGAAGCACCTCGCGGCTGAATTCCTTTCGATATATTCGAACAGGACATCTATGATCACCGTCACCCGCGTCGAGGCCGCCGAGCGATCGAACCTCGTCACGATCTATTTCACCGTGCTCCCCGAGGACAAAGAAGAGGCTGCTATCGACTTCCTTAAACGCAACCGCTCCGACTTTCGCGCATACGTGAAATACAATGCCCGACTGATGCGCATCCCCTTCTTCGATTTCGCGATCGACAAAGGCGAGAAGGCCCGCCAGAAGATAGAGGAAGGGTTAGCGAAATAGGCCGCTTTACCCTATACTGGCTTTCATACAGGCCACGTAGAAAAGTGGTAATTCGGCGGTCTGCAAAACCGCTATGCGCGGGTTCGATTCCCGCCGTGGCCTCACTGCCTGGGTGGCGGAATTGGTATACGCGCACGACTTAAAATCGTGTCTCGCAAGAGATGTGGGTTCGATGCCCACCCCAGGCACCCCAAGGATGAGATGCGCCAGAATTGCCAAACGCCGCTTTTTCTGGTAAATTCTTTGAACGCCAGTGATAGTCGCGGCATATATCCGCCCTTAGCTCAGTTGGTAGAGCAGATCCCTCTTAAGGATAAGGTCGTAGGTTCGATCCCTACAGGGCGGACACGGTGGCAGTCGTCAGTGAATTTCAGCAAGCTGCAATCAGCGGCAACAAAAAAACCGACACATCTACCCTCTGTGTCGGTTGAACTCTTTCGCAAGCCCATTCATGGACTTCTCCATCGCGGCGACCTCTTCCGGAGAGACGAAGGCCAGTGTCTCTACCCTTCTCCCTTCGTACCAAAGGCACGCGAACCTCGTAGGAGGCAACTTGCGGAGCGGCCTGAATCCGAAGAGTCCTTGCCTCGTCTTCCAGGAGAAATGCGACTTTCCCTTGTCGTCGACGGATCGGTAGATACGACAATGGAAGGGGTCCTCTGCGAATGCGAGAAGCGCCATGAGAAGGCAGTTTCCCCAGCGCGGTTTTTCATGCATGTTGAAGAGCGTCTTCCTCAGACTACACGGGCGTCGGCATACGTCAATCCGTATGCTAAGCTCTCCCTATGGGCACGTGGCGGAATTGGTATACGCGCCGGTCTTAGGAACCGGTTCCTCGCGGATTGAGAGTTCGAGTCTCTCCGTGCCCACACGACGGACCTTTGCGCGGCCTCCCTTTCGTTCTTGACTTTTGTGTTTTTCATGCTATTATCACGCATGAAGCGGCCTCATTCCGAGGCCGCATAGCCCTTTAACCAAGGATTATTCAGTGATCAAGAATGTATTGATAGTCGCGGCGGACGATTCCCTCCGCGAGGTTCTCGCAAGGATACTGCAGGAGATGAAGATGGGGTCGATGGCGACCGACAACTGCGACGAAGGCCTTCGGCGCGTCCTCGCGCAAGGAAATCTCCCCGCAGGCGATCCGAGCAAGATCGATCTCGTCATCGCCGACCTGATGTATAACAAGAGCGGAAAGGAGATGGTGAAGAGCATCCAAGGGAGCGGCATCAAGATTCCGACCATTCTTATGACCGCAGAGCCCGGGCACGTGGCCGAGGCTCTCCGGAAGGAGCTCGGGGTCCCCGTGCTCCTGAAGCCCTTCATGATCATGCCGCTCTATGACGCGATCCTCATGGCGGTTTCCGGCCCATAGCCGATACCCCTGATCACTTTATAGACCTTATCCAAGCAAGCCGCGATCCCCCGAAGATCGCGGCT
>DASZXL010000018.1:0-17552 GCA_035545915.1 Minisyncoccota bacterium | reverse complement strand
GAATATGATGTCGTAACCGGTTTCGAGGACATCGGTAGGGTGGAAGGCCTTGAGGTCAGGGGTATTCTCAGGCCAGCCGAGGGTCGAGAACGTCCAAAGGCCCGACGAGAACCAGGTGTCGAGCGTATCCTCGTCCTGCTTCCAGCCTTCGCCGGGCGATTGCATCGATACCTGCATCGCGCCGTCCTTATACCACACCGGGATGCGATGGCCGAACCATATCTGGCGCGATATGCACCAGTCGCGGAGATTGGATATCCAGTTTGTATATATCTTTTCGAAGCGGTCGGGGATGAAATCGATCTTTTTAGCGGCCGAGCCTGCGCCGACGACCTCGAGCATCAATTCCTTGAGGGACTTATCGCCGCGCGCCGCGATCCTCTTATTCACGTCGACGAACCACTGCAATTTCGGCAACGGCTCGACGATGCCGCCCGTTCGTTCGGCGGTGGCTATGTTCTGAGCTATAGATTCGGTTTTTTCGAGGAGATTCTCTTCGGTGAGCCACTTCACGACAGCCTCGCGCGCCTCTGAGACTTTTTTGTCCTTCAGGAGAGGGGAATCGACCGTCATTTTGGCGAATTCGTTGATGACCGGCACGACAGGGAGCTTGTGTCGCTGCGCGATCTCCCAGTCGACGTGACTATGGGCAGGGGTGACGCCGACGGCGCCCGTGCCGAATTTCGGATCGACGGCGAGGTCGCCGACGATCTTTACGTGGATCTTCGCGCCTGCGAAATCGATATCGTATTCCTTGCCGATGAGGGCTTTGTAGCGAGGGTCTTCGGGATGAACGGCAACGCCCGTATCGCCGACCTTCGTTTCAGGACGCGTCGTCGCGATAGAGATAGGGAAGTCCTTGGAATATCTGAACGTATAGAGCTCTCCGGTACCCTCCTTGTACTCGATCTCGTCGTCAGAGATCGTGGTCCGGCCCTTCGGATCCCAGTTCACGATGCGGTAGCCCTGATATATGAGGCCGTCCTCGTGCATGCGCTTGAACGCTTCGAATACGGCCTTGCCGCGCTTCTCGTCGAGCGTATATGCCTCGCGGCTCCAGTCGACGGACGCGCCCATTTTTCTGATCTGGTTCGTGATCGTGTCATGGCTCTCCTGCGCGAATTGATTGACGCGCCTGAGCAATTCTTCGCGGCCGATGTCCTGGCGGCGCTTGCCTTCTTTTTTATATATCTCGGTCTCTACTTTGGACTGAGTGGCGATAGCGGCGTGATCGGTGCCCGGGATCCAGAGGGCTTTGAATCCCCTCATGCGTTTATAGCGCACGAGAATGTCCTGGATCACGAGCATCTCGGCGTGGCCGATATGGAGCGTGCCGGTCACGTTCGGCGGGGGTAGGACGATGGAGAAGGGCGTCGTATGTCGCGCGGGCAGTTTATCGGGATTGAAGTAGCCTGAATCCGTCCATCCTTTGTATATGGCGTCCTCGGTTCCCGACGGGTTATACGGCTTCAGGAACTTGGCGGGAATGTCCGGTTGCGGGAAAGGCTGTTTAGGAGGATTTTGCGGCTCCATAGGGGTTTATAGCCTTAAAATCATAGCAAAAACAGGCCTATAAAACAAAAAACTCTATGCGCGCGGGCCCAAAGGGAGGGTGCCCATGGCTTTCAGCGCTTTGGTCGCCTCGGACTTCGGGTCAAGGGCTTTCTCGCGATTCATATATCCCGCGAGAGCGATCATGAGCGCATTGTCCGTCGAATGATCGGTGCGGGGCAAAAGGATGCCGATCGAGCATTCATTCGCGAGTCTCTCGAGCGTGTCTCTGATATGCGCATTGGCTATGACGCCGCCGCCGATGACGATCGTGCCCGCGGCGTATGTTTCGATTGCCTTCTTCATTTTGGCGATGATGACGTCTGTTATCGCGTCTTCGATCTCGCGCGCATAGGCCTTTTCGAGGTCCGGCGTCATCCCCGTCTCTTTTTTAACGGCATAGAGGACGGCGGTCTTGAGGCCGGAGAACGAGAAGTCGGGCGAATCGGAAGCGATCATGGGGCGGGGCAGAGGCGTAGCGAGCTTGATGTCTTCGGCGCGAGCCTGTCCGGCGAGCATTGATATCTTCGGCCCGCCCGGATACGGCAGGCCGAGCACGCGGGCAGTCTTGTCGAAGCATTCGCCGACGGCATCGTCGAGCGTCTCGCCGACGATCTTGTACGAGCCGACTTTATCCATGAGGATTATCTGCGTATGACCGCCTGATATGAGAAGCGAGAGGGCGGGATATGAGACGTCTCTGTCGACGAGCTTGAATGCGTCGCCTGTTTTTACGCCCGCCGGCGCTTTTTCGATGAGGGCCGTCAGGATATGGCCTTCCATATGATTGCAGGGTACGAGAGGCACATTCCATATCGCGGCGAGAGCTCGGGCGAAATTGATGCCGACCCAGAGCGCCGGCTCGAGACCGGGACCTACGGTTACGGCGATATAATCGATGTCGGGGCGCGCGATAGACGGGATCGCCTGCGAAAAAGCTTCCTTCAATTCAGGCTCGCGATCGAGCAGCGTCAAAATAGACAGATCGACGCTCGCGCTGGACGTCTTTTTCAGAGCGTCCGCCTCTTCGAGCGTCTCCATGAGGACGGGAATGAGATTCTTCTCGTGCTCGCGCTTGGCGAGCGTAGGGAAGACGCCTCCGTATGAGGCGTGAACGTCTATCTGCGAATGCACCGTATTGCCGAGAACGCGGACGGCGCCCGATCCGCTGTCTACTTCTATGAGACTTACCGCCGTCTCGTCGCACGAAGTCTCGATGCCGAGAATCTTCAGGGTTTTCATGGTGCGCGGTATAGGACTTGAACCTATGACCCTCTCAACGTCAATGAGATGCTCTACCAACTGAGCTAACCGCGCATTAACGCCTACTTTACACGAAATCCGCTCTTTTTCAACCTACTTTGCGGGAGGGATGTCCTTCGGCCTGTCGAAGAGATCCGCGGCCTTCTTGATGACGAAATAGACGACGAGCGCGAGGATGACGAAATTAATGCCGAGCGATATGAAATTGCCGTATTTCACGACCGAGCCGTCGATCGTGACCGAGAGCTTGGCTAGGTCGCTGAATTTTCCGAAGACGACGCCGACGAGAGGGTTGATGATATCGGTCACGAGCGAATTGACCAGGTCGGACATGGCCTTACCCAGAATGAAGCCCACAGCGAAGCCCACGACGCCCTGCGTGCGGACGAAATGGACGAAGCCTTTGAGCTGGTCGCGGAAGATGTTCATACCTCTATTATACGCAGTGAATAGGGGACATATACAAGGGAGAGGAAATGCTTGCTTTTTACCCTATTTATGGTATAATTATGCAGAAAGGCAGAATTTCCAAACAGTTCCTTAAAACCTCAATCAACGGGAGAAAAACACACAATGAAAGCCTTCACACGGCTCGTCAGTATCGTCGCGCTCTTTTGGGCGACGACGTTGTTCGGTCAGGGATATCCGGCGCGGGTCGCTCATGTGAGCGACCACGCCAAGGTCCTCGCGGCAGACGCGGCGCAAGCGCTCGATTCGGAGCTCGCTCTGTTCGAGGCCAAGGCTGGCGTCGACATCGCCGTCGTGACCGTCGATACCATCGGCGGCACGGCGATCGAAGCCTATGCCAAGGGGCTCGGAGAGTCCTGGGGGGTCGGCGGAAAGACGGACGGCAGGAAAGGCGTCGTATTCCTCGTCGCGGTCAAAGATCGCCTCGTGCGCATCCAGACCACGGCGGCGGCGCGGGGCGTCCTCACGGATAGCGCTGCGGCGGCCATTCAGGCGGATGCCATCCTTCCGCGCTTTCGGGCCGAGAAGATGCCGCAGGGCATCGTCGAAGGCGCCCGAGCGATGATGGCGGCCTTCAATGCGCCGGCATCGGCCAATCGTTCGAACGGCGGCGCCGGCGCCACTGAAGCGTCCCTCGTCCTCGGCATCATCGCAATGGGGGTCTCGATATTCGTCATCGCGCTCATAGTATCGGCGCGAAGAGATGCGAGGCGACTCGTGCTCACGCACAGGAAAGAGTTCTCGGAGAGGGTCGGCGATCTCGAGCGAAAGCTCAAGCATCCGATCATGAAGGACAAGGCCGAGCTCCGCAAGACGGTGAGCGAGGCTCGCGCGTTCGCTCTTTTCCTCGATGGCTTGTCCGTATCGACCAAGGTCAAATGGGTCGATACCCAGCGTTCTCTCGAGACGTGGCAGTGGAACCTCAATCCTGTCGAGTGGGAGATCGATCGAATGCTTAATCGTCTCGCTCAAGCCGAGAAGTCCATTCCGCAGCTCCTCGAGCGTCTGCCGGTCGCTCTCAAAGGCGCCGAAGACGCGCTCGCGGCAGGCGGGGGCGATGAAGATCGCCGGCGCAGGCTGGAACGGGCGCGAAGCCAGGTCTCCGAGGCGCAAGGCATGTATGTCGGCGGGATGGATCCCGTCAACCTGCTCCTTGTGTACGCCTTGCTGGAGTCCGCTCAGAGCCACGCGGCGCCTGCGACCGCAGGGTCGCATAGCTCATCGAGCGATGGCAGCATCTCCACGATGGACTCCTCCTCAATCTCCACGCCTTCCGCGGATATGGGAGGAAGTTTCGATGGCGGCGGAGGCGCTTCGGGCAGTTGGTAAGGTTAACGTCTGAAACGCTTCAAAAAGCGAGCCGCACGGAGGATATCCGTGCGGCTTTTTGTTTCGCTTATTGGTTTTGGCTGCGGAGAGGGGGAGATTCGAACTCCCGATGAGGTTTCCCCCATACCGCATTTCGAGTGCGGCGCATTCGACCACTCTGCCACCTCTCCGTGGTTCGCTATCGTGGGAAAGCTTCGCCATACTAGCATTTTTTGCCAAAATAGCAAAAAAAAGCTATATTTGAGGCCTATCGGCAGGCAGGCGCCCGTTCGATTCCGGCCCTATCGTCTAATGGTTAGGACACGGCCTTTTCAAGGCTGTAATCAGGGTTCGATTCCCTGTAGGGTCACAACAGGTGGGATATAATAGTCGGGTATGAAATATATTCGAACTTTTATATTCCTCCTCGCTCTCGCATTCGCTTTGCCTGCCCATGCGGCCACATGTGTGGATCTGCCGTATGACATCGCGCAAGGCAATTCTGACTCCTCGACCGGCGGACGCGTGACTATGCTCCAGAATTTCCTCTACTCGGCAGGGTACCTTTCCGCCGCGCCGAACGGAAATTTCGGTCCGGCGACGCTAGCCGCCGTGAAAAGATTTCAGGCCACCTATGGCATATCGGCGGTCGGATCCGTCGGACCTCTCACGCGCGCGGCTCTAAAACTGAAGACGTGCACGAATATCGCGCAGACGACTCCGACCTCGCCATCGACGCCGGCTTCTAATCAATCCGCATCGGCTATCGCGGTCACCTCGCCTGGCACGGGCGAAACTCTCAGGCTCGGCTCGCAGTACACGATCAAATTCACCGCACAGGCCTCGGGCCCCTATAATCTCGTTCTCGAGGACGCTACCGGAACGCGTTTCGGCTATATCCTCCCCGGAACGTACAACAAAGAATATGTTTGGACGGTAGGGAACGTTATCGACGCTTCCCAGCCGTCGGGTCAGACGGTCGTCCCTCCCGGCACGTATCGGGTCCATGCCGAAAGCACGTCGGGCCAGCAGGCGACGGACAAACTGAGCGGCGTCTTCACCATATCCTCAGACCTCGTTCTGAGCGATTTCGCGCCGCGGTCTGCGGCGATCGGCGTCGGACAATCGGTCGCGGCGTTCGGATCGGGCTTCAATTCGTCATCCATGATATCTCTCTACGGATACGGCACCGTCCCGGCGCTCTACGTGTCTCCTGACGGCACGATACTCATATTCGAGGTTCCCGCCGCGACGTATCCCGGCGCGCGTATGATATCCGTCATCAACCGCTACGGATCATCGGACACGTCTGTCGAAAGCAACCAAAGCTCGATCACGCTCGTACGATAAAAGGTGAGGAATCTTATTTTCACGCTCGGCATAATCGGTTCGTTCGCCCTTCCGGGAGCGGCGGATGCGGCGACTCTTGTCGTACTTCCCGAAAATCCTATCCAGGGCGATCCGATCATGATATCGGTCGAAGGCGCGACCGCGACGAATATGTCGTTCGGCGACAAATCCCTGCGCGTTTTCATGTACAAAGGTCGACCGACCGCGCTCTATGGATTCGATATTAATAAGAAGGCGGGCGTATATAAGGTCTCGGCGACGCTCTCTGACGGCACGATGCTCCAGAGACAGCTTCTTGTCGACGAGAGGATGAAGCCGACCCTGAGCTTCACTATACCTGCGAAACTCGGCGGTACGACGACTGCAAGTCAGAAAGTCTTGGTATCGACGCTCGCATCGGAGAACGCGACTCTCATAGGTCTCAAGACGGGCGATAAGGCCTTCTGGTCAGAGCCTTTCTCATACCCTCTGCCGGATCCGATCGTGACCGATGCATACGGATACGATCGCGATACCGGCGCGGCGACCGTGACTCACAAAGGCGCTGATTTTCGCGCGAAAGAGGGTACCCCCGTCGAATCCATCAATCGCGGCGTGGTCCGCCGCATCCAGAATACCCGCGACTACGGCAAGACCGTCATCGTCGATCACGGCCTCGGCCTCATGAGCATGTATATGCATCTCTCTTCGATATGGGTGAATGAGGGCGAGCTCGTGAAGCGCGGTCAATATGTCGGTCTCTCCGGCCAGACGGGGTACGCCTTGGCGCCGCATCTCCATCTCACGATTCGTCAGGACGATGTCTCGATCGATCCCGAGACGTTCCTCAAACTCTTCAAATAGGAGGGTCGGAAACCGGGGATATCCTTTGGATATCTTCGGGATAAACCGAGGATAACGTAGGGATATGATGTGAAGAGTGAGGGCTAGTCGAACTGACGCTTTTTCTTCATATCAGCGAATACCATGGCCGCTACGGCGATGATGAGGACGTTCTTTATGATGTATTGGCCTTCGATGGTCGGTACCAGCGCGCTCTGCCATGTCATAGCTTTGAGGAGGAAGAGGGGCAATATGGTCACGATGATATGCGGCACGAGGAGTATGAACGCGTATTTTTCTTTGCGCGGGATGATAAAGAGGAGTCCGACGAGGACCTCATATGCGCCGAGGATCAGATTGAACGTATGGAATGTGACGAACGGCAGAGTCTCGCGGAGAAGCGCGTCGACGAGCGGATTGGCGGGCGAGAATCCGAAGAGTTTCAACGATCCGAACCAGACATATACGATGAAGAGGGCGATGTGTGCGAAGACGAACGCTCGGTATTCCGCGTTTTTCATATTATTTTGCGTGAAGATATACGTATATGTCCTCTAATGCCTTGACGGCGTCGCCCGCAGCGATGTTGTTCTGATGATAGAGCCCGTCCGTCGAATCGCCCGCAGCCCATATGCCTTTGGCCGAGGTCGCCTGCGAGCGCGGATCGACGACGATGTGACCCGTCGCGTCTATGTCTACGAGGTCTTTGGCGAAGCCCGTAGCGGGGAGCGATCCGATCTCGACGAATATGCCGGTTACCGCGAGCTCCTTCCGTTCGTCCGATTCTTTCTCTTTATATACCAGAGCCGATGCGAATTTACCGCCCTTCACTTCGACGGGAACGGCGCCGAGAAGCGCGTGCATCTTTGGATTCGACAGGACTTTTTTGACCGTGACCGGATCCGCGCGGAATTCGTCGCTCCGGTTGAGGAGCGTCACCGATTTGCAGTAGGCGAGAAGTTGGGCCGCGCTCTCGAATGCCGCATTGCCGCCGCCTATGACCGCTACGTCCTGTCCGGCGAATAGAGGGCCGTCGCACGACGCGCAATAGGTGATGCCCTTATGCTCGAATTGCGCCGCGCCGGGGACGTCGAGCTTTCGGCGGGCGCTTCCGGTCGCGATGAGGATTGTTTTCGCCTTATATGAGGCGGTATCGGTAGTTATCGCGAATGTGCCGTCAGCAGCCTTCGCGAGGCCTGTCGCGAGCTCGCTCGTCTTTATATCGACGATGTCGGATGCGTATGCGCGCAAATGCGATTCGAGCGCTTTCGCGAAATCGATGCCGGATATTTTGACCGTGCCGATCCAGTTCTCGATGCCCTCGGATACCGTCGATTGGCTGTTCCAGTCTTTAGTTATGAAAACGGTCTTGAGGCGCTTTCGCGATGCGTACACGCCGGCCGCAACGCCGGCGGGGCCTCCTCCGATTATCGCGAGATCGTACATAGTGAGAGTCATTATAACAGAAGAAAAAACCATAGGCATAGCCTTCTCCGAACCACTGGTCGACGTGGTATATCCGAGCTCTCATTTTACTGGGCGCGTCGACCAGAAAGGTTCCTCAAAGACTACGCCTATGGTTTTTTTGTCAGGTTTAAGATCTCCGAAATAGAAACAGCGAGAGCTCCTGAGAAAACCCTTGCTTCTGGTGGTTTTCGAGGGAGCTCTCGCTGTTTTCGTTTACTTCTTCCTTCTGAGGAAAGCCGGGACCGCGCCCCAATCATCGTCGTCGTGGCTGATGGTAGGGATTGTCTTGTCCTCTTTCCTAGGCTCTTCCTCCTTCTTAGGGACTACGACGTTATGGATCTGCTTCTTCGCCTCTTCCTTTGCCTCTGAGGGGCCGGAGAAGAGGGACTTTGCCTTGATGCCGGGGTTGACGGGAAGCTCGCCGAAACCGGTCGCGATGACGGTGACCTTGACCTCACCCTTCTTCACCTTCTCGTCGCGGACGGTACCGAAGATGACCTTTGCGTTAGGGTCGATCGATTCGGTGATGACCTTTGCGGCGTCCTGGATCTCGAACATGGTGAGATCGTCGCCGCCGGCTATAGAGAAGAGCACGCCCTTGGCGCCCGCGATCGATATGTCGAGAAGAGGGGACGAGATGGCCATCTTGGCCGCATCCTCCGCGCGCTTGTCGCCCGATGCGATGCCGATGCCCATAAGAGCTGCGCCCGTATTCTCCATGACGGAGCGCACGTCGGCGAAGTCGATATTGATGATACCCGGCGTAGTGATGAGGTCGGAAATGCCCTCGACGGCCTGCTTCAAGACCTCATCGCAAAGGGCGAATGCGGCTTTGGCGGTGGTGTTCTTGTCTACGGTCGCAAGGAGGCGGTCGTTAGGGATGACGATGATGGCGTCAACCTCTTTTTTGAGGTTTTCGAGAGCCTGCTCGGCGACCTTCATGCGCTGGGAGCCTTCAAAGAAGAACGGCTTGGTGACGACGCCGACGGTGAGCGAGCCGAGCTCCTTCGCGGTCTTCGCTACGACAGGCGCCGCGCCGGAACCGGTGCCGCCGCCCATGCCGCTTGCGACGAATACCATGTCTGCGCCCTTCAAAGATTCCTGAAGCTCTTCCTTGGTCTCTTCAACGGCGCGGCGGCCGAGCTCAGGATTCATGCCCGTGCCGAGGCCTTTGGTGAGATTCTTGCCGATATGGATCTTTTTCTTGGCGAGAGAGTGGTGGAGGTCCTGCGCGTCGGTATTGACCGCTATGAATTCGACTCCGCGGACCTTGGAGTTGATCATATGGTTTATCGCGTTCTTGCCGGAACCGCCTACGCCGAGGACCTTGATGCGGGCGAACGTCTCTACTTCCGGAACGATGTTTGGCATGGATGGTGTGGTCTTAGGCCGCGGGTCGTGAACCCTCTCGGTTTTTATAAGGTGCGTACATCATATACAAAGGGAATTTAAAATACAACAAAATCGTGTTGCGTAACGTGGGGACGATATGGGGACATCGAAATGTCAAAAAAGCCTTGCTACGCAAGGCTTTTTATTAAGGGAGGAATTGGGCGAACCAGCCTTTCGCGACGCGGATGAAGTTCGCGCCGCCTTTGACGAGGCCCTGCTCGCCGGTGTCCTCGCTTCCTATGCCAAGGATGGTGAGGCCGTATGCGACTGACCATGAAGAGTCCTTGATGCCGTTCTTTCCGTCGACGCCGAGCTTGGCTATGCGCGACGGGAGTTTGAGCGATGCCTTAGCCAGGTCTTCTATCGTCGATATGCCCGAGCCTCCGCCGGTGATGATGATACCGGCCGGGAGGAGGCCGTTTCGATCGATCTTCTTCAGATGCGCCTCGACGAGATCGAATATATCCGACAAGCGCGCGCCGATGATCTCGTCGAGCTTTTTCTTCGATATCTGCGTGTTCGAGAGCGAGCCGCGCTTCAGGCTCTCCGCGTCCTCGATGGGAAGCTTCAAACCGAGAGCGATATCGTTCGTTATGTCGGTCGATCCGATAGGGAACACTTCAAGCGATATCGGCAGATTATTCTCATAGACGACGATCGACACCGTTTCGGCGCCGATATTGGCGAGAAGGCATCCCGCGACCTTCTGATTCTTCGTGAGCGTGACGAGAGCGCCCGCTATAGGCGACGCGACGACGTCGAGAACCTCGATGCCGGCATCCGTTATAGCGTCGATGAGGTCGTCCAAATGCTGGGACAGGCACGTGACGAAGAGGACCTTGGCTTCGAGCTTGCTGCCCTTCATGCCGAGGGGCCTGCCGAAGACGGGCTTGGCGTCGATCTTGTATGAGAGAGGGACCGTATGGATAATGCGGCGATTCAGGGTCTGCGAAGCCGGTATATTCCGTTCCGCGGCCGACGATGCCTTGTCGATGTCTATCTGGGACACCTCCGCGTCGCCGCGAGATATGGCGACGGAGCCGAGCGACGTGACGCTCTGGAGGCTAATGCCGCCTATCGATATGAATGCGCGCTTGATGCGCACGCCCGCCGATTTTTCGGCCTGCGCGACGGCTTGGAGGACCGATTTGGTTACGTCGCGGGAATTGACGATATAGCCGTGACGGAGGCCTTTGGATTCGGCGAAGCCGGTTCCTATGATGCGCGGCAGCCTATCGCCCCCATCCGGATCGGATTCGGATACGACGACTTTGACCTGATAGGTTCCTATGTCTATGCCGGCTGCTATGTGTTTGCGCATAAGAGGACGAGACGCGCGAGCCTTCGGGCTTATATCCCGAATTCCTTTCGAAACCGCGCTTCCGTTCTCTCCATTGTAGCGCCATGGTCCATTCCTTTCAAATGGCAGAGAGCGTGGATAAACAGATAGGCGATCATATTCGTAGAGGTGCGGTCGAATTCCGGCGCCTGGCGTTTCGCCTCGAGAGGATTGATGAATATCTCGCCCGCATCGTGGCCGAGCTCGAACGACAGCACGTTCGGTATGTAATCCTTGTTCTTGGTCCTCAGGCTTATCTCGCGGGACTCTTCGTCTCCGACGAAGGCGAGCGAGAGATCGTAATCGGCTCCGAGGACGGCGTCTTTCATGCGCGCGAAAGGAATAGACGAAGGCACGCGGGGGAGCGTGCCTTTCGCCTTATTTATGATAGAGATCTTGGAAGCCATCGCTTCGCCAAGATTATCGCTTGCCGCGACCGCGAGGAAGATCGGGATTTATCTTGCCGAGCTTGATCTGCTCTGCGCGGTCTTCGCGTCGCTTGATGCCCTCGAGGGTCTTCATCTTTCGCTTGTACGACGAAAGGGTGCGCTCGTGGTATCGAATGCCGCGTACGCGAGGAAGGATGCCTGCACCCTGGACGCGCTTAGTGAAGCGCCTCAAGAGGCCGAGGGGATTTTCGGTGCCGTTTCGTACTACTTCTACGTTGGTCGTTACGTTTGCCATGTGGATATAGAGACTACCATAAGGCCCTAAAAAGCTCAAGTTTAGGGCTATGCCTTGTATTTTTTGAGCCGCGCCGGCGCGTCTGCCAGGAGAACGGTATCCTGCGAGCGCGTAGCCGATTCGCGGATGATGACGCTGCCTTCCATGGCCTCTTTTTTTCCCATGATGACGACGATGGGAGCCTGCGATTTCTCGGCTATGCCTACCTGACCCGCCATCTTGTCTTTGGCCAGGGACTGGATGACAGGGATGCCCGCCTGGCGGAGAGTCTCGATGAGCTTGAGGCTCTGGAGCTTGGCCTCGAAGCCTAATTGCATGAAACAGACCTGCGGGCTGAGGAGCTTCGCTATCCTCGTCGGCTTCAGCATCTCGCCCTTGGGCGGCTTTCCGGAGAAGGCAAGGGAAACGCCCACGGCAGGGAGGTCTTTCTTGTGGCCGAGGCGTTTCGCGAGCGTATCATAGCGGATGCCGATGGCGAGAGGATGCGCCTTCGGATCGTTCTTCCTGATCTCGAATACGGTCTCGCTGCAGAAATCGCGATTCGCGACGAGAGCGTTCGTGATGGTGTAGGGGATCTCGAGCGTTTCGAGATATTCGAGCACCTCTTTGAAATGCTGGCGCGACCTCTCAGAGAGAAAGTTGATCGATTTCGGGCAGTCCTCGGCGAGGCGGCGGCAGGCTTCGTGGTCGCAACCGAGGAGGCTGAAGACGTCCTTTTTCATGACGTCGCGGCATTTCTGCGGCAGGTTCGCCATGTTTTTTCGATAGTATGCGGTGATCTCGCGGGTGAAGCGGGCCAAGGACTCCTTGTCGCCGATCGAATTGATCTCGATGTGAAGGTCGGTCTCTCCGTGCTCTTTGAGCGCGGCGAGCGATGCCTGTATGAGAAGCGCCTCGGCTATGGATTTATTCGCGCCGATGATCTCAAGGCCGTAATGCGATTCCTTCGGATTCGGCTTCCTTCTGTCGCCGACGAACGGCTTCTTATAGAAGAACATGATCGGCTGAGGCTGAGTCCACATCTTCTCACGCTCATAGAGGCGTATGAGCGTGATCTTTTCCTCGAGGCGCACCGTCGCGCCCTCCTCGTGATTGTCATGGTCGACGATGATCTCGCCCTCGCTTATCCTCTTCGCCTCAGCGCTGTCGTCTGCGTGTATATGAGGCAGGGCGAGGGGAGTGAAGCCGTAGAACAGGGCGGCCTCGCCGACCTTGTCTATACCCTCGTATGAGACGTATTTCGGATGATTCAATGCGGGGCGCTTGGTCTTCGCCGTCTTCTTCGTCGCGGTTCCGGTCTGGCTCATACGGGTATTCTTAATATAGATAAAGCTACTCTATCGCTCTCTCGAGGGAGCCGAACATGGTCGAGCTCGCCACCGCGCCCGGCCACAGACCTATCCTCGAGAAAGGCAGAAGTCGCACGAGGGGACGGCCGATGAGGTCGCTCTTCGGCAAAGGTCCCCATACGCGCGAGTCCGAGGACACGAGCCTGTTGTCGCCCATGACGAAGTATTCGTCCGCATTGAGCGTCTCGGTCACGTTTCCGAACGTGCGCGAATGGATATAAGGCTCGTCGAGCGCGATGCCCTGAGGATGCTCTTTGTTTATGATCGTGACAGAGTCGCTTTTGACGACGACGGTCTCGCCGGGGAGGCCGATCAGGCGCTTGATGAAATATTTGGACGGATCCTCGGGATATTTGAATATGAGGACGTCTCCGCGCTCCGGCGCATGCATTTTGTACGAGATCTCGTCGACGATGAGGTATTCGCCGTTCGCGAACGTCGTGTCCATCGAATCGCCGTTCACGACGAAAGGCTGCGCGACCCAGAGACGGACCGGCACTACGATGACGAGGGCGAAGAGAGCGTAATAGAGGAGCTCTTTCCAAAACGAGCCTTGCTTGTCCGCGGGAGCCTGCTCGTTTTCTGTTTGCATAAGAGCTGTGAGAGATTAGTTGGTGTGAGTAGTCTATTACGGAGAAGGGCGTTGACACAATAGGATTGCGCGTGTCTCGATGCTATACTGCAGCGCATGATAATCATCGGACTCGGAAATCCTGGAGCTGAATACGAAGGCACGCGGCACAATGCGGGACGCGCGGCGGTTATGGCTTTGGCGAAAAAGGCGGGCTTCGACGGATTCGAGACGGACAAGAAGGCGCAGGCTCTCATATCGACGGGCAAGGTCGGCAAAGGCAAGGCGACGCTCGTTCTTCCCGAGACCTTTATGAATAAATCGGGCGTATCCGCAGGCAAATTCGCCAAGGGCGCGAAGAAAATGAAGAATTCGCAGGGGAAGGCGATCAAGGCGTATCCCGACATGATCATCGTCCACGACGATCTCGATATCCCGTTGGGCAAGGCGAAGATGTCCTGGGACAAGAGCGCGGGGGGCCACAAAGGCGTCGCGTCCGTATTGAAAGCGCTCGGCACCGAAGCGGTGTTCCGTATCAGGATCGGCATCACCCCGGCCAAGGCGTCGGGCGCATTGAAGAAGCCCGATCACGACACCATCACGGATAATTTCATCGTCGCCGAATTCAAAGACAAGGAGGCCGACGAGCTTAAGAAGGTCACCAAGAAGGTCGTCGAATGTCTCGAGCTCGCCATATCAGACTCGCCGTCGCGCGCGATGAGTGAGTACAACGCGGAGTTCAATAAATAACCGATGGAAAAATAAAAGAGCGCCGCACCGGTGAGGGTGGGCGCTGATTTTCTGGCCTGTGCGGCGTAGGGGTATCCGCCGAGCCGCCGGGGGACGGCTTCGACCAGGAAAGATCTCGTGCGGATAATAAATTACCACTGAGCATCTTTTTAGTCAAGAGTCATCGAGGGACCAAACGAAAAGCCCGCGGAAAGCGGGCTTTTCGCATCGATATCCGATTATTTCTTCTCTCCCGCGTAGGAAAGGGTCATCTTCTGATTGCCGGCGTCGAAGAGGGTTATCTTGAACGGATATACCTTTCCGAGCTCGAGGTTCGAGCGGAGCTTCTCTTCGGATTCGAATTCAGAGACGTGGACGAGGCCTGCGACGCCTTCCTCGATCGAGGCGAGCGCGCCGTGTCGGTTGAATTTGATCACGATGCCTTTGACGACCATGTCCTTCTTATACTTCTTGCCCGCCTCTGCCCATGGATTAGGCTTGAGGGCCTTGATCGAGAGCGAGACCTTGCCTTCCTTCACGTCGATGACCTTCACGCGGACCTTGTCGCCGACCTTGAAGCGGGTCTTCGGATCCTCGACGAGAGCCCAGTCGATCTCAGATATATGGACGAGGCCTTCGAGACCCTCGTCAATCTTGACGAAGACGCCGAAGTCGACCATGCCGGTGACCTTGCCCTCGATCTCGTCGCCGACTTTGAATTTAGCGACTGCGACGGCCTTGTCCTTGCCCTCTACCGAGTTCTTCTCGGAGAAGATGAGCTTGCCCTCCTTAGGGAATGCGCCGATGATCGATACCGCGATCTTGGTGCCGACGAGCTTCTTCAATTCCTCGAGGATGCGATCCTTGTCGCCGTCCTGTACGCGAGGATAGTGCTCAGGCTTGAGCTGGGACGCAGGGAGGAAGCCCTGGATGCCCTGCCACTCGATGATGAGGCCGCCCTTGTTCGCCTCCTTGATAGGGAGTTCGAGGATGGCCTTCTGGACGATAGCCTGCTCTGCCTCGGTCCAGATAAGAGCCTGGCGAGCCTCCTTGAGAGAGAGCTCGATATAGCCTTCCTTGTTCGACGCGTCGACGATCTTGGCCGAAACCTTGTCGCCGATGTTGATCTTCTTGATCACGTCGCGGGCGAGGATGAACTCGCGGCCGTAAATGATACCGGTACCGAACGGAGGGAGGTCTACGAAGACGCCCTTCTTATCGATAGCGATGACGGAGCCCTCGATGAGGTCGCCGACATTCGGAGGCGTAGCCGAAGCGGCGAGCATTTTGCCCATAGCCGTCTCCGACTTCTTCTTTGCCTCGGCCTCTGCGGCGAGGACAGCCTCCGTCTTCTTAGTTATTTCTTTTGCCATGAATGAAAAAAGCCTGAAATGTCTTTTTGCGCCGTTTCTCGTAGCCGTGGGCCTGCAAAAAGGGTTAATTTCGAGGTATTTTCTTGTAAATATCGGCCGAAACGCTGGTTTTGGCTGACCAAGGCATACTAGCAGACATAGCGCTTTTTCGCAAAAATAGGCGAATCGAGCAAAATATCCTATACTCTCCAGCATGGTAATAACCTATCAAGGCGGCGCGTCCGTAAAAGTGCAGTTCGGTGACATAACTCTCGCCGTCAATCCCGTATCCAAGGATTCCAAGGCGCTCAAGCCGTCGAAATTCGGCTCTGACATCGCTCTCGTATCCATAAACGACTCTGACTGGAACGGCGTCGACACGGTGTCGTTCGGCGAAAAGCAGGCATTCGCCATCACCGGTCCCGGCGAATATGAGATCAAGGGAGTCTTCATCAAGGGCTTCAAGTCCGAGTCGAAATACGGCGGGGAAGACAGGATCAATACTATATATACGGTCAATCTCGAAAATATGAATCTCTGCTTCCTCGGCGCTCACGGCGCGAAGGATCTGCCGGAGGACGCATCGGAGGCTTTGGACGATGTCGACATACTCTTCGTGCCGATCGGCGCTGACGGAGTCATTTCTCCGGCTGACGCGTACAAGCTCGCGGTGAATATGGGCCCGAAGCTCATCATCCCGCTCTCATTCGGCAATTCTGCCGCGCTCAAGACCTTCCTCAAAGAGGCGGGAGAGGAGTCGGTGAAGCCTCAGGACAAGCTCACGCTCAAGAAGAAGGACCTCGAAGGCAAGGAGGCCGACGTCGTCGTCCTCGAATCGGCGGCATAAACCCCTATCGGACGCATGTTCGAATATTTCGAAAGACTGAGAAAGCAGCCCGAAGCCGATAAACGAAAGGCCGTTCTTCGCATATCGCTCTCCATAACCCTCGCGATCGCCGTCGTATGGGGCGTCATGACCTATATGCGCGTTTCCGCGACCGATCTGTCGTTTCCGGCCGACCAGGCCGCGAAGGATATGCCCGGCTTCAAGGAGATATTCGCGGGCTTCCTCGATAATGCCGGAAAGCTTTTCGGCGGCCAATAAAAATGCTATAATGGAGGCACTAAAAGCTTGCAGAAAGCCCCTTTTATTTCCCCTTTTCCTTAACCCATGAGCGCCAAAAACCAGTCTGCCGCACAGGCAAATCCACCTGCGGATCCGAAGCTTCCGTTCGTCGAAAAGGGTATCGTCGGCCGCTCGATCGTGACCGAGATGCGCGAGTCGTATCTCGACTACGCGATGTCCGTCATAACGAGCCGCGCGCTCCCTGACGTTCGCGACGGCTTGAAGCCCGTCCATCGCCGCATCCTCTATGCGATGAACGATATCGGCCTTACCGCGTCCGCTAAGACCAAGAAGTCCGCGACCATCGTGGGCGACGTGCTCGGCAAATACCACCCGCACGGCGACGCGTCCGTGTACGACGCCATGGTCAAGATGGCGCAGGATTTCTCCATGCGCTATCCGCTCGTCATCGGCCAGGGTAACTTCGGCTCGATCGACGGCGACGGAGCGGCGGCATATCGATATACCGAGGCGAAGATGTCCCGCCTCGCCGGCTCTCTCCTCCAGGACCTCGAAAAAGAGACCGTCGATTTCCGTCCGAACTACGACAACACCAAAAAGGAGCCGTCCGTTCTGCCGACGGCGGTCCCGAACCTCCTTTTGAACGGCACGCTCGGCATCGCCGTCGGTATGGCGACGAATATCCCTCCCCACAACCTCACCGAAGTGATCGATGCGACCGCGCATCTGATCGAGAACAAGGACGCGACGACCGAAGACCTCCTCCAGTTCATCAAAGGTCCCGACTTTCCGACGGGCGGAACTATCTTCAGCGAGAAAG
>DASZXL010000017.1:0-32026 GCA_035545915.1 Minisyncoccota bacterium | reverse complement strand
GGTCGCGAATCCTGCCGCGAGAAAGCCATATAAAGCCGAACGGCAGAGCTACGCCGTTCGCGAGGTGGAGCAGGCCGTCGTATCCGAAAAGACCGATATTACAGCCGAGATACGGGAAACACAGGCTGTCTCGCATGAGCGCGTAGCGGAGGCTTATGCCGAAGAGAACGAGAAATACCCCGCCCCATATGGCGAAGCGCCTCATGCCTTCTTGCGACGGGATTTCGAAGGGACCTTCGCCCCTGCTTTCCGCGCCTCCGAAAGACCGATCGCTATCGCCTGCTTCCTATTCGCGACCTTTTTGTCGCTCCGACCCGAACGGAGCATGCCGCGCTTGTACTCATGCATGACCTTTTTCACCTTCGCCTGCGACCTCTTTCCGTATTTTCTTGGCATACGGATAATACGTAAGACGCGTCTTCTAGGCTTCAATCGAAACGTTCTTATCCTCGCGTTTATAGAGAAGCGAGATGATTATGAACGAGAATATGAGAAGCATATACCACGACGTGAACGTATGGAACGAGACGGGTTGCCAGCCGATCTTCTGATACGGATAGACCCATGCCCGGGCGAATGTGCCGATCTGCTCCGCGAGCCAGATGAACGAGGCGAGGAGCGCGTTCGTGAATAAAGGATGAAGCTGGAATATCCGCGTCGTTATCGTCGAGTAGAATTTAGTCTTCCAGAACGCGGCGATGAGGACGAAGAATATGAGCCACCGCGCGTCATATGTGAAATGATCGGTGAAGAAATTCGCGTATATGACGATGCCGAGTAGGAGGAGAATGCCCCGTCGCGGCAGATTCTCGAATCTGAATTTATTTATCCTCCAGGATCGGGCGATATATGAGCCCACGGAGGAATACATGAAGCCCGTAAAAAGCGGCACCGCCCCTATGGCGAAGAATGCGGGTTCAGGATACGACCACGATCCGACCGATATCTTGTAGAGCTCCATAGCCATGGCCGAGATATGGAAGACGATGATCACCATGACCTCCCGCGGGTCCTCGAGCTTGGTCCATACGAGGATGATCTGGATGAGAACGGCGATGACGAAGAGCGCGTCATAGCGAGGAACGCCGCGGATACCGACATACCTGCTCAAAAGAAGGAAGAACAATATAAGCCCACCGAAAAGCGCGCAGGAGGCCTGTTTTCGTATGAATATAGCGAACTCGCTCAAAAATAATCTCATGTGGCTCTCTCTATAATAAGACGAGCACGACCGAGGTTTCTATAGGGAGTGGAGACAGGTCGGTTATTCTGGATACTTTCAGCGATGTGAAATATTTAAATAATTTAAAGGAGAGATTTGACTATTTATCGACGTTTGCATAAAAAAGTCCGTACATGGGTACGGACCTTGAATGCTTGTGCGAAAAGCCGATCATCCGGAACCGCGCCGTTTGATGAAAATAAAACGGTCACGGTCGCTCCATAGACGCTTTCTCTTCCTCAAGGACATGTAGGCATACATCGTAAGGCGCAATCCTTCTTTCTTGCTGTTTGCAACAACGAATACAGGATTGTCGGATTGCACGACAGACGGTATGTATTCGGTCGCAATCCGAAGATACTCTCCGACTTTCTGTCTCCGATATTGAAACCGTAGTTGAGGGGCGACTTCAAAGGGACACTTTTCGAGCCCAAAACCCTGCGCCTTGGTGGAGATGAATTTAAGAGTGCGACGACCCTTGATCCCGAGTTCACGAGGAGAGACACAGACCAAATTAACCTCCTCGACGGCATCTTGGACATCAAACGTGGTCTCCTCGAAACCAGATAGAAAAGATTTCGTGCCCTCGCAAACGTAGTATCCTCCTCGGATCAACTTCTTAAGGAGGGCTGGTCCATCTTTGTGCGTGCCGAGCTTAATGGTCTTCCAGACCGGAAAATCCGTTTTTGTAGCCACTGACGAGGCATTAGATTGTTGAGGTGTTGTCATGAGCAGAAAAGGCCGATTTTCAGCCACTTTTGCTCATGACAGCCGATTCATATCAATGAACATCTACTCCTCCATTATACACCCAAATTATGTAAAAGTCAAGTATGTAGAGGCACCCAGAGATACCCTATTCAGAGCTATAAATAGGGATTTTCAAAAAGTGGGTGCCGTCGTGGAATCTGTAAGAACTGAATTCGAGGGGTTGAATAATCTTATTATCCACATTCCCAGCCTTACTGAGTGAGATTCCTTATTTCTAAACCTATAGCAGTAAACTTTAATTCATGGCCCGTAAGTTTTATCAGGCCAGCTGATTCAAGTTCACGGAATGAGTGATTAATCCTTGCTCCAGTATGTAGATCAGTGATCCCAACTTTACTCCTCAAAAACATAGTTATCTGTTCACTCCAATCCCCCGAAGCTGTCTGCCCACTTGTCGTGGTCGTATTTTGGATATGGGCTTGCTTCCAAATGTCGTGCTTATTGATAATTATCAGCGCCTGAGGAGTCAGTTTGGATATTTGCGCCAACACATAATCTTTCGCCTCAAAATGCTTGACGAAATCATCATTGGAAATATTTTTGAGAACGTTAGCTAAGATATTCAACCATTCGTCATCAGCAGAACTGTTATCTATAATTTGAATTATCTTTTGGAATAAGATTATCCCCGCTCTATTCCTAAACAACTCGCCAATTTGTTTAAGCGCCTTATCGGTGGATTCAAATTTAGAGATAAATACATTGAGCAGATTATTTAGTTTCTGCTCTCTTATCTTTTGATCTGCGTAATCTATCCAACCAAGGAATTTATCGAGTGCGGGAATTATCTTTACAATCAAATTAGTACCAGATGCCTGGACAACCTCCTTTATCTGCTCAGCACTGAGTCCAATATTTTCAAGTGGATCAACTGGTAGATTATCTTTTTTCTTTGGTGGATTCTTCACGGCCTTTTCATTAAGCATCTTTAAACCAAACCCTTTACAATGGGACTCCCTATTATTCCTTGCAGTTCAAGCATCTCATCTTTTAAAGTACCCAAATTGAGCTCTTTGTCCCAAAAAGTGTAAATCTTCGTCGCCGGATTGTAGTGCCTCATATATAGGGTATTTGGTCCGTCCACCTTGGCACCAATAGCCAAATCAGTCACAGCAATACGAGGAGCGGCCGGATCTTTGGGATATACACTTTCTATCCAAGCAACAAGACGTTCATCGTAATGATCTAGGTCATCTCTGAATCCCTTATCCCTGAGAAGCGGAAGAGGTTGAATACCAAGTACATCAGCCAAGTCAGATCCAATAATTGTTTTTACGTTTTTCTTTCCGCCAGGAGGGTTTCCTGCCCAAAGAAGTTTTGAGATATTAGCCGCATGTGTCAGAAAAGAGTGTATAGAAGAGAATGTCATAAGAGCATTTCCTTCCCCTTTCTCGGTAATGTTACTGAATGCCTGAAGAGCAAAGAGGATCTGTATCCCCACCTCACGCTTAGCCTGCATCTGAATATAGTCTCTCATTTCCTTATATAACTTCGCCAAGTCGATTGGCCACCATTTCTGATAGGACTCTCTCAAAGCCGAATATGATAGGTTGGAACTGGAACAAATGCCTAACCTAGCCAAGGTTCAGCGATTAGAGCAAATTCGTTCTACTTGGGGTGCCTAGAGGGAATCGAACCCTCGACACCGGGACCACAATCCAGCGTTTTACCACTAAACTATAGGCACCATCGTTACCAGCGTCTGACGTTGTGTTGTGCGCGGAAGAGGACTTGAACCTCCATGCCTTGCGGCGCTACCACCTCAAGGTAGTGTGTCTGCCAATTCCACCATCCGCGCATATATCGACTGGCGTGGCCATAATAGCCGAAACCCCGCCCTAAATCAAATCCCGCGCAGGTCGCGCGGGATTCGCTTCGTATCTTTTACTTCACCGGAGCGGCTTCCGGCTTTGGAGCCTCGGCGGCTTCCGGGACCTCTTCCTTTGCCGTGCGGAGGTTTCGCATCTGTCGGCGGACCGCCTTTGCGGCCTTCTCGCGGACGAAGTAGAGCTTCGAGCGGCGCACTTTCGAGCGGCGGATGACCTCGATCTCGTCGATCATAGGGGTGTAGAGCGGGAAGATCCTCTCTACGCCGACGCCGTCGATGACCTTTCGGACGGTGAACGTGGCGCCCGGCTCGTCGCCGTGCTTTCGGGAGAGGATGAGGCCTTCGAACGCCTGGAGGCGGCTCTTATCGCCTTCCTTGATCTTCTGCCATACGCGCACGGTGTCGCCGGAGCGAAGGCCGAGCTTCGTTCGGGCCGCCATGTCTATAGGAGAAGTGATGATTTTGCTTTCCATAAATATCGTATTTGACGTGGACGTTAATCTAACACAGGAGCCAAAAATGGGCAAGAAATTTGAGTTTTTGGCCGAAATTGGGTATCTTTGGCTACGCAGTTGCTTCACATGCGCCCTTGGCTGTCTTGGTAGGTGTACGGCGAAGCGCAGTATGCGCCCTTAGCTCAGTTGGTAGAGCAGCTCATTTACACTGAGAAGGTCGGGGGTTCAAGTCCCTCAGGGCGCACCGGACGGAAAAAGCGGCTTTATGCCGCTTTTTCTTATATCTTCCCTTTATAGAGCCTCAGGAAATCCGGGAATTGAGAATGGAGAGGCGTCGGGAACTCGCCGAGCTTGAACCAGCGAACCTCGTCGAATTTGTGCGGCTCGCCGTTCTTCGCTTGGGCCGGATCGATCAATACCTTGAAATCGAGCGCTACCCAATGAGTCTTTTTTCCGTTATGTTCGCGATGCACGTCGCGGTATCCGAGGAATTCGAAATCTTTGACGTCTACGCAATATTCCTCGCGTATCTCTTTGCGGAGCGTATTTTCGACAGTGTCGTGGAGCTCCAATCCGCCGCCTCCCCCGTCCCATGTATGGTGCTCGTCACGGCAATTCACGCCTCTTTTCGACAGAAGATAATTGCCCCTGCCGTCATGACAGAGATATACGATCGTGACGCCTGTATAGTCTTCGCCTTTCCTCATGATGGTCCCCTCGGTTGGAATCGAACCAACATAACCGGCTTAGAAGTCCGGTGTTCTATCCATTGAACTACAAGGGGCTTAACCGACGATACCAAGAAATCGCCTGCCCTGCTATATCGACGGATCCGGTATGGATCTCGCGGCCGCTGCGGCCGATCCTGATTCTCTGGCGTGAAGCTCTTTGGCGACCGCGTCTATGTCCGTGCGATCCAATGCCGTATGCGGCGCAGACGAGGCCGTGATGACGTCGCTTTCCGACAAGAGCGATCGATAGAGGCAAAAGTCTATGACTCCCACGATGACGAGCCCGAAAGCGAGGCAACCGAGAGCGACATACCAATCCGTCGCTGGGTCCTTGCCGAGACTATTCAAATGGAGATTGAGCCTTTTCATACGTTAGATCTAATTGACGACATATGCGGTGACCGACGCGTTGAAGCTCCATTCGCTGCCCTGCCCTTTGCCTAATGAGACGTCCTCGATGCGCAGAGCATAGGGCATGGATTCGACGGCCGATAGAAAGCTGACGACTTCTTTCCATCCGCCCGATCCCGTCATATGGAATGTGAGAGGGCGCGGCAACGAGGCGTCGCCGCTCTCATCGATATCGAGCGCCGACAGATCCGCCTTCACATCATACGCCTGGGCGGACTGCTCGATAGAGTCGATGAATGCCGGTATGCCGTCTTTGGTTATGAATCTGCGGTCGATCTCGGCTAATTCGTCTTTCGAATCGCGAAGCGCGTCCTTAAGAGAGATGAGATACGCGTCGTTCGCCGCGGCGGACGTCGCATTTGCCGATATCGACGCTATATCCGCCTTCATGCCATAGCTCTTGTATGCGACGAAGCCCCATGCCGCAAGAAAGACGACCGCGACTGCGGCGGATATGATAACGAGCGCTGTCGATGGGGTTCGGAGCTTCATATTAGAATTTCGAATCTATATTGATGCTGAAACCGATATTGGTCGACTTGGCCAAGCTCGATACCGGCAAAGCCACGTTCTGGAACGATGCCTCGCCCTGGAGACTCTTCGAGAATGCCACGAGGCCGTCCCTAGTGCGCGCCGATCCCGATACGATGATGCCGCCCGGCCCGTCGGAGCGCTTGAATGTAAGGCCGGAAAGGATAATGCCGGGTGTGAGGCGACCGGTGAGCCGGTCGAGGATCGATATCATTGGCTTCGAATCGGCGATGGTCTTGAGGACGGACATCTTGGCTTTGATATCGCGGATCCTCGATTCGAGAGACGCGTCGCCCGACGGATCTGCGGAGACGGCCTTGGTCGTGGCCAAAGAGGCAGCCGTCCTTTTCGCGGATAAGATTATGTACGAGGGCGCCGCGAGGACAGCGGCCGATACGGCCAACACCGCCCCCAGAGCGAATGCTACGGCGAATACCCTCTTGCGATATTCGCTCTCTACTTCGGGCCTATACGATCGAGGAAGGAATGTGAGCATATATTTAGAGATGGGCTCCTATAAGAGACCCGTAATCGAGAGACGACCTCTCGTCGAGATCTGGTAGCTCCTTATCGGGCGAGAGCACGTTCGTCCAGACGGATCCGACCCGCGCAGGCACTTTGGACGAGAGCGACACGTATCGCGCGACGCCCGGTATGCGCGCCGCGCTACCGGCTAAAATAACGTCGGCGATCTCCTCTACCCCGCCGTTCTTGCGAGCCTCGGCATGGAAATAGATGATGACTTTACCGAGCTCGTCGCGAAGCGTCGAGAACACGGGAAGCATGGAATCGAAGAGCTCTGCGTCGGCGATCTGCTGTTTGACTTCACCCCCGAGAACGAGAGCCTTCGCATCAGCAGGCGATGCATTGAAAGTCTTGGCTACCGCGGTCTCAAGGTCCGCGGAACCGACCTCGATGGATGAGCCGAAGACGACCTTTCCCTTCTCGACTATGAAGACGACGGAGTGGTGGGCGTGGACATAGAGCACGGCATGAGCGCCCATATCGCCGGGCGCCACCAATGCGCGAGCCAATGCGCGCGACTCGGTCTCAAACGATACCGGGGCGAGCGTCCCGGCTTGGAGGACCGAGAGATATCGCTCGACAACGGCCTCTGCTACAGCCGACACGGCGACGCAGGTCTCTCCGCGCGTATGGTCGACCGAGACGACGTCGTATTCGAATATCGCCTCCGAAGGCGGGATCGGGACGTTCTCCTCGAGAGCGGACTCGATAGCCGGACGTATCTCGGCCGGATCGGTCGTCGGTACCTTTAATTTAAATACATACGCATCGCCTTCATGGATGACAGCGCGGACCGCCTGATATCGATTGGCGTCGGCGAATGCCTTGAGCGCCGTGCCCGCCTCGACGACAGCCTTGTCCACCTTGGTCTCCTTCGGGCTCATGTGGACGCGGGGAAACGAGACGACCCCGTATGCCTTAGGGCGCACTTTGCCTTCAGAGCGGGAAACCTCGAAATATCGGAGCACGCCGTCGGTTATATCGACCGAAACGTTAGAGAGGACGAGAAGCTTGGGGACCGGGAAAGCCCTTGTGATAAAAGTCCTGGATTTCACAGAGAGATTATACTACATCCCCTCGCCCCTGTTCCCCCGCGCGTCCTTGCGTCTGCCGCGGAGCCATTCGATCAATACCGGTATGAGAGACGCCGCTATGATGCCGATGATTATGTATTCGAGATAATTCTCCGCGCCCGGATATGCGAGCCCCAGGAAATAGCCGAAAAGCGCGAGAAGGAGGGTCCAGAGAAGGCCTCCCATTATGTTGAACATAAGAAATGTGCGATATCGCATGCTGCCGACACCCGCGACGATAGGAGCGAACGTTCGCACGATAGGCACGAAACGTGCCAAAACGATAGCCTTCGGGCCATGCTTCTCATAGAAATCGCGCGATCGGCCGATGTGCTTCTTATGGAAAAGGAACGAGTCATCGCGCGAGAAGAGCGCCGGTCCCGTCCTCCGGCCAAAAGCATAGCCCACATTGTCGCCGAGTATAGCGGCTAAAGCGCAACCGATGAGAAGCCATACGATGCTGAAACGTCCCTGCGACGCGAAAAGGCCGGCGGTGAAAAGAAGCGAATCGCCGGGCAAGAAGAATCCGAAGAAGAGACCGGATTCCGCAAAGACGACGGCGAAGACGCCGACGAGCCCGACTGCCGCTATGAGGTTCTCAGGTTTGAGTATTTCGAGCATTTCTCTATGAATACGATTATTTCGCTTTCGTTCCCTCGGGTATATCGCTCTGCGGCTCGAGAAGCGAGAACTTGCCGTCGAGAGTCGATACGGCAAAAAGCATGCCGTTCGATTCGAAGCCCTTGATCTTGCGCGGCTCGAGATTCGTCACGAACATACAGCGCTTCCCCACCAAAGTCTGCGGCTCGGGAAAATACGTCGATATGCCCGATACGATCTGACGGACGTCTCGCCTCATTTCTGTCATAGCGACTTCGGCGACAGGCGCGCCCTCGATGGCAAGAGTCGCCACCGGCTCGACGATCTGGCCGAAATCGACAGAGAGCTTGAGAAGCTTATCCGTCTCAGGGATCTTCTCCGCAGAGAGGATCTTGCCCACCTTTATCTCCACCTTCGCGAAATCATCGTATGAGATCATGGTATTTTGAAAATTATTTGAATGCCTGCCTGTCTATGTAGCTTTGAAGGATGATGGAAGCGGCCGATGCGTCAATCATATCGGTTTTTCCGAGGGTATGCCCGACCTGCGCGGCCTGATGAGACGAAAGGAGCTCGGGCTCATATATAACTACGACGCCCGCCTCGCGTTCGAGCTCGGCCGCAAAGCGCCTGACGTCCTGCATGATCGGATTATCCCTCATACCGAAGTCCTTCGACTCTCCGACGACCGCTGTGACGATGTGGTGCGCTTTGATGAGCGATCTGAGCTCGGTCATAAGGTAATTATCGTTCGGGAGAACGGCTTTCGGAAAAGCCATCATGCCCTTATCGTCCGAAATGGCGACGCCCACTCTCTTTTTTCCGTAATCTATGCCTATAAGCCTCATATCGTATATGCGGATGGGGTGAGATTCGAACTCACGGTCCCCTTTCGAGGACGACAGTTTTCAAGACTGTTCCGTTAGACCGCTCCGGCACCCATCCGTGCCTCCACGTTACAACAAACATCCGCCTACGGCAAAGACAGGTGCTATAATGATGGCGATGAAAGAATTCAAGTGGCAGACCCTCGAATACGTATATAAAGAGAAGAATTCCGACTGGTATTGGATCGTCGGCATCGTGTCTGTCGCCATCGCGGTGGTCGCTATCATATTCGGCGACACGCTCTTCGGCATCGTGGTCGCCATCGGCGCATTTTCGCTCTCCATGCTCGCCTCACGCGAGCCGCGCACCATATCGGTCGAGGTAAACGATAAAGGGATCCGGATCGATCGCGCGCTCTACCCCTATCTCTCCCTCGATTCATTCATGGTCGACGAGGATCATCATCACGGCCCACGCCTCCTTCTCAAATCCAAGAAGGTTATCATGCCCCTTATAATCGTGCCCGTGCAGGAGGACCCTGACGCGCTCCGGACATTCCTCGCCGGCCGTCTCAAACAAGAGGTATTCGACCAGGGTATCCTACATGCCGTCTTCGAAAGGATCGGTTTCTAGATTTCTCGATTCCGGACCGATTTCTTTTACTTTTTCGCGTTTTCCTGTAAGTTAGTCAGGTCGGCGGCCGTCGGTTATACGCTCTCATCGTTCAATGGATAGGACACTTCCCTGCGAAGGAAGAAATTCAGGTTCGATTCCTGATGAGAGCACACAATGAAAAACCGCCTGCGCTATGCGCGGGCGGTTTTGATCTCAGTCGCAAGATCGCGTTCATGAGCGATTCGGCGCCGGCGGGCGAGATCGATATCGTATGCGCGGCGTTTTATGGGCGGAAGGCTGAAGTAGTAATCGGCATCGAAATCGAGTGAGGGGTGGAATTCGTCTTTCCGAACCCAGAGCCGATGCCATGCATTACGAATCGAACCGGAGAAACGAGTGAAGAGCTTCATGTCGCAAGCATACGCCCAGGACCCGCAAAAGCAAATCCCCGGTCTTTCCGGGGATTTGCTTATTTTATCTTCTTGATGACGGCAGAGAGACGGGACTTCTTGCGAGATGCGGCGTTCGGCTTGATGAAATGAGTCTTCGCGGCCTTGTCGAGCTCTGCGTATGCCTTCGGGAGAAGCTTCATGGCCTCGGACTTGTTGCCGAGAGCTACGAGCTTCTTGATCTCCTTCGTGACGTCGGAGACGGCGTCGCGGTGGCGGATATTGAATACGCGCTTCTTCTTCGATGCGCGGAGGGCCTTCTTTGCTGAGGATGTGATTGCCATATGTGCGCGTCAGAGTACCAAAAACCCCGAAAAAATGCAATGAAACAGCATATTTTCGCGGATTCGGTATACTGGGAACGTGATCGCGCATATAAAAGGAACCGTCATAGATAAGGAGGAGCGCTCTCTCGTGGTCGATGTGAACGGCATCGGCTATAAGGCATTCGTCACCGCAGGGACCATAGAAAAGGCCCGCGAGGGCTCTGAAATAGGGCTCTGGACGCATTTGGCCGTCCGCGAGGACGCGCATACGCTCTTCGGCTTCCCTGCCAAAGACGAGCTTAATTTTTTCGAGCTCCTCATATCTATATCCGGCATCGGACCGAAGACCGCGCTCGGCATATTGAACGTATCGTCGGTCGCGAACATCCGCAAGGCGGTATCGACCGGCGACACGTCGCATCTGACCAAAGTCTCGGGGGTCGGCAAGAAGATCGCAGACAAGATCGTGCTCGAGCTTAAGGGCAAGTTCGACGCGGAATCGGACGGCGGCATCTCGCTTCGCGACGAAGTCGATGCCCTCGAAGCGCTCAAGGCTCTCGGCTTCAAGCATAATGAGGCGCGCGAGGCGCTCAAGCAGGTCGAGGAATCCGTCACCGATACCGGCCAGCGCGTCAAAAAGGCGCTCAAGATCTTGGGTAAATAATCGGCACACACATGTTCGAATCCCTCCTCTATTCCATAAAAAAGATCGTCCCTCATTCCATATTCTCTTTCTTCCAGCCCGCATATCATCGGACGATGGCATTCATAGCGGCGGTTATATACCGCTTCCCTTCACGAAAGCTCATAGTCATCGGCGTCACGGGCACCAAGGGCAAATCGTCGGTGACGGAGATTTTGAATGCGATATTGGAAGAAGCGGGCCTTAAGACCGCGCTTTCGAATACGATTCGATTCAAGATCGACGATAAGAGCGGGGCGAACCTCTATAAGATGTCGATGCCCGGCCGCATGTTCATACAGCGATTCCTCCGCCGCGCCCTGAACGCAGGCTGCACGCATGTCGTGCTCGAGGTCACGTCGCAGGGCGCCATGATGCACCGCCATCGCCATATCGATTTCGACGGCCTCATATATACCGGGCTCGCTCCAGAGCACATCGAGGCGCACGGCTCGTATGAAAATTATAAAAAGGCCAAGCTCACGATCGCAGAGGCTGTGGCGCGATCATCGAAACCGCGCCGCGTGTTCGTCGGAAATTCTGACGACAAAGAATACGCGGATTTCGCCGCATACGATTTCACCGAGAAACATCCATGTTCCCTTTCCGATGCACAGCCATATGAGCTCGGCCCTGACGGCTTCGATATGACCTGCGACGGCATGCGGATCCATTCTCATCTTTCGGGCGCATTCAATGTATGGAATGCGCTCTCTGCCATGACGATGGCAAAAGCCTTCGGCGTATCGACGGAGACCGCGAAAAAAGCGATCGAGAAGATAGAGAAGATTGCCGGCCGCGTCGAGAAGATAGACGTGGGCCAGAATTTCTCCGTCGTCGTCGACTATGCGCATACACCCGACTCTCTCCAAAAACTCTACGATGTATACAAAGGCACGCGGCGCATATGCGTGCTCGGCAATACCGGCGGCGGACGCGACACGTGGAAACGCGACGAAATGGCCAAGATCGCCGAGAGCGCATGCGATGAGATGATACTCACGAACGAAGACCCGTACGATGACGATCCAAAAAAAATCGTGGACGATATGGCGGCCGCGGTAAGCCCTGCCGCTCGTGAAAAGAAACTCCATATCGTCATGGATCGCCGCGAAGCTATAGCAAAAGCCCTTTCCCTTGCCCGCTCCGGCGACTCTGTCCTCATCACCGGCAAAGGCACCGATCCCTACATCATGGGCCCGAACAACACCAAAGAGCCGTGGAGCGATGCGCGGGTAACGCGGGAGGAATTGATGAAAATAAAAAAGTAGCCCGTTCTGGGCTACTTTGATTTGAGAGGATCCTCAGGCGACGAGGGGCATATACTCGTACGAGAACTGAAACATGATCGTTATCCTCGTGCCGAAATCGGAGCGAAAGAAGATCGGCAGAAGGCTTTTAGAGATAAGGAAATCCCTCATCGGCCGCGAGGCGCAAGGGCCTGCATACTTCATCTTGCGCAGAGCGATACAGAGAGAGCGCCTCTCCCGAGGAGAGAGGGCCCGCTTCTCATCATCGACGAAAGACACATCGGGACCCCCGCCGAAACCTTCTTGGAACTCGATCTCCACATCCTGAAATCGCCGAGTCGTACGGCGGCAGAGTATAGATAACCTAACAAAGAGCTTTTTCATATACTCAAACTACCCTGCTTTTCCGATAAGTCAAATTGTAGTAGGTTAAGGCCATGCCAGAGCTTCCTGAAGTCCAAACGACGGTCGACGGCATCAGAACGCGCCTGAAAGGCCTCTCCATCAAAGATGCATGGACCGACTATAAGAGTCCGCATCATACCGGCAAGGACAATATCAAAGACCCGACGTATTTCGCCGGATTCAGAAAATCCGTCATCGGCGCGAAGATCGTCGACGCGTCGCGTCGCGGCAAGAACGTGCTCATACATCTGTCGAATGACAAGACGATCCTCATCCACATGAAGATGACGGGCCATATCATGTACGGAGCGTATGAGCTCGTCAAAAGATCAGGCCGCGAAGAATGGACGGCGACCGAGGCCGGGCCCCTGCGCGACGATCCGTTTAACAAATTCCTCCATTTCGCTCTCGTCCTTTCGAGCGCCAGGGTCATGGTCCTCTCCGACATGAGAAAATTCGCGAAAATAACCCTTGTCGATACGGATAAGATCGCCGAATCGCCCCACCTTGCGACTCACGGCCCTGAGCCTTTGGAAAAAAGCTTTGACGCGAAGGCCCTTAGGAAGGCCGTATCGATGCGGCCGAACGGCCCTATCAAACAGATCCTTATGGATCATCAGATCGTATCCGGCATCGGCAATATATATTCCGACGAGATACTCTGGCGTGCCGGCGTACACCCCCTGCAGAAAATAAAGGATGTCCCCGAAAGCAAATGGCCCCTTATATGGAGGGCTATGAAGGACACTCTGAGGAGAGGTATCGATTTCGGCGGCGATTCCATGTCTGATTACAGAAATATCGACGGCGAACGCGGACGATTCCAAGATAAACATAATGCGTATCGCAGGACGGGACAGAAGTGCTCGAAGCCGGGATGTAACGGCACCATCGTTCGCATCAAGATCGGCGGTCGAAGCGGCCACTTCTGCGACACCCATCAAAAGCTGATAAAATAAACCTATGGATACCCTCAAAGACATATTCAAAGGCCTTTACGAGCATTTCAGCTGGTTCATATGGGGGCTCGTCGGGCTCGGCGTCATCTGGTTCTTGACGGGCGGCGTATATAATCAGAGCGCCCACGAAGGCGCCTATATCAAACCCCTCGCCCCGCTCGATTCCGGACGCACCTATGGCACGTATTACGTCGGGTCGCCGAATAAAGACGCGGAGACCCTGAATATCCCCGAGGCTCCCGCCGATATAACCCGCAAAGCCGAAGCCCTCGTCACTGATTTCGTCACCCGAGCAAAGCGCGCCGAGACCATCCATGCGAATTCCGTCCTCGCAAAGAGCATATCGTTCGACGGAATGGCCGGAGCTAAAAATGCGACCGCCGGCACCGAATATGTCCGCATCGTATCAAGCGCGTATGCTAAGGACCCTATCAAGCTCTCGTCCCTCGCTCTCGCATCGACAGATTATCCGGAAGGCGTATTGATACCGAAGGGCGTATTCCTCCCTATGCAGAGCCAGCTCCGCGCGAACGAGGATATATATCTCGTACCGGGAGGACGCGCGCTCATATCGTCGGGTACCTCCCCTATCGGGGCGTCGTTTCAGGTGAATATGTGCTCGGGATATTTAAATGAGGTCGGCACGTTCACGCCGGTACTCCGCAACGAATGCCCCGACGGGTCGGATTGCCATGCGAATGCCGCAAAAAACCATACCTATAACGCATGCGTAGACGCGCATCAGAACGATCCGGGATTCTATTCCCATGAATGGAGGATATTCCTCGGCAAAAAAACCGAGCTCTGGAGGAATAGCCGCGAGGTGATCGAGCTCGTCGACCAGGAAGGCGATATCGTCGACGCGATCACGTATTAAGCGCTTCGGCGCCGCATCAGCGGTCGAACCAGCGGAACAACGCTATGCCGGCCGACACGGAGACGTTGAGCGATTCTTTTCTGCCGCGCATCGGTATCTCGGCTATCACATCGACTTTCGCGAGGATGGATCTCGATATGCCCGATACTTCGTTCCCGAATATCACGAGAGTCTTTGCTCCCGCCGTGAATTTTTTATAATCGACGGACCTTTCGCTCTGCTCCAGGGCGACTACCTCGAAACCTTCCTCCTTGAGGCGCGCGATGACGGGACCGGGGGTTTTGGCATATTCCCATGCGACGCTTTTCTCGGCGCCCAACGCACATTTAGCGAAATCCGCGCGAGGCTGTCTGAACCGATCGACGGGCGTCGGCGTGTATCCGGTGATATAGATCTTCGATGCGCCGATTGCATCGGCCGTGCGAAAGACGGCCCCGGCGTTATATACGGAGCGTATGTCATGGAGGAGAAGGACGATCTCTGACGTCGACTTCATAGTGTCCGCCCAGCAGGAATCGAACCTGCGACCATCTCCTTAAAAGGGAGCTGCTCTACCGACTGAGCTATGGGCGGATATGCGCTCATGCGCCGCAAAAACGATATTACCACAGATGCGTCGAATCTCAATTTATCCTTTGACAGAGGCTTTCTGCGGAGATAGGCTGGGCAATGTCGTTCTAAAAACTGGGACGATACCTCCGCGAAGGTGAAATCGCACGCTCTTCTACATCATGTCCAACTATACAGGTCTCTTGTCCGAGAATCTGGTCTGCGCGCTCTCAGGAAAGAAGCTTCCTCGCACCCCCGCGGCGGAGCCGAAGAAACGAGCCGTCCTCGCCCTCTGTCTCGGCGAAGACAAGACGTCCGCCGTGCCTATCCTCAAGGAAGAACTGCTCGGGCTCATCCCCGAACAGAATCTCTCGAGGAATCGTCTCTCCAAGGTGGGCGGCGGCTACAATCTCTGCCACTGCCGCGTCGTCGGCCAAGACGAGGACGAGACTCTCGCCTTCGATCCGTATACCGATTTTTGGGCGTCGATCTCAGATCAGGCCGTCCGCCGCATCCTGCCCCAGGTCTGGGCGCGGCACGTCAAATACACCAGTAGGTTCGCCCTGTCCGCATAGCCTCCTCGCCCCGCGCATCAGATGCGCGGGGCTTTTTTGTCGCGGACTCGGCTTATATATCGACCTAGATATCAAGGGCCAGTTTCTCGAGCTCTACGGCGAAGTCAATTTGGCCGCGGTGAGCGCGGTGATACAGGTGAACGAGCTTCGAAAGAAGCGTTTCTATCTCGCCTTCTTTAAAATTAGCCGCGTATCGTTTCGCCTTGCCGTATACGAACGGATTGAGTCCTGCTTCGGTCACGGACGATGTTTTCGCCGCGAGAGCGAGCGATTTCGCCTGCCAGAACAATATGCCGTGTATCTCTTCGGGCGCAGCGTCCTCGTCGAGCGCTTCGCGAAGGAGCATCCAGAGCTTTTTCTTGTCTCGCGCGCCGAGAGCGTCTGCGAGAGCGAAGAATGACCCCTCTTTTTTCGCCGGGCCCTCTGCCGCCTCGTATTCCGTTATCTTCTCTGCCCTCTTCTCGAGCTTCTTCAGGATCTCCTTGGTCAATTTGCCTTCAAAGAAGATGAATATATTGGGCGATTCCCGTATCGCCTCGATCTTGTCGATCATGACGTTGCGGATATCGGGAATCTCGAGGGTGCGATCCATAAAAAGAATCTGTTTGTTCTCGAAAAGGCCCTGCGTCTGCGTCAATTCCTCTATCTTCTCCGGCGTCACCTCGTCCGCGCGCATGATGCCGGCGGCCGCATCGGGCTTCTTCGCCTTGAGCGCCTCGAAAAGAGCGTGAGATTTCTCGCGCGCCCTTTCTATATCGGTGCCGTATATGACGTAGAGCATCTTATTTTCCCGCCTTATCCATATCCCCCCAATTGTCTCCTACTTTGGCATCTACGACGAGCGTGATGCCCTGAATGTCCTTCGGCGCGATGATATTCTCCATCATTTTCTTCACCGGCGGGATGACAGCGTCGACCTTACTCGACTTAACCTCCAAAACGATTTCGTCGTGCACCTGCATCAGCATGCGGACATCCTTTTCGAGCTTGTTCTCGATGATATATTTCTCTATCTCTATCATGGCGAGCTTCACGACGTCGGCTTCGGTGCCCTGGATCGGGGCATTGATGGCCATGCGCTCTGCCGCGGCGCGGATGAACGGCAATTTCGATTTGATGCCGTCGAAATAGCGGCGTCGGCCGAAATACGTTTCGGTATAGCCTTGTCGCGCAGCGGATGCCTTGACGCTGTCGAGGTATGCGGCGAGACCGTGGAACTTCTCGAAATAGTCGTTGTAGAATTTCTGCGCCGCTTTGCGATCGACCCCCATGTTCTTTTGGAGAGCGACGACTCCCATGCCGTACATGACGCCGAAATTGATGACTTTCGCCTGGCTTCGCATCGTCTTCGTCACCGCATCGGCAGGAACGCCGAACACCTGCGATGCGACCGCGGCGTGGACGTCTTCCCCGCGGCGGAATATATCGATGAAGCGCTCGTCTTTAGAGAGGAACGCCGCGATGCGCAGTTCGATCTGGGAATAGTCAAAAGCGACGAGCTTCCAGCCTTTCTCGGCGACGAATGCGTCGCGGATGCGACGACCTAATTCCGTTCTGTTCGGAATATTCTGAATCGAAGGGTCTTTGGTCGCCATGCGGCCCGTCACCGCGCCCGTCTGTATGAACGTCGGATGGACGCGTCCCGCCCCGTCCATGAGGGGCGGTATCGTTTCTATATATGTACCCAAAAGTTTCGCGAGCTCGCGGTATTTCAGTATCTCGTCGATGATCGGATGCTCTTCGCGCAATTTCTCGAGCTCTGACTCCTTGGTCGACAGGGCTCCGCCCGCGGTCTTCTTCTGGCGGCCATTCGCGGGCTTGAGGCCCATCCTGACGTAAAGCACTTCGCCCAACTGCTTCGGCGATGCGACGTTGAACTCCGTGCCGGCCAGTCGGTATATGGATTTCTCTATGGCGCCGAGCTCCTTCCGATATTCCGCGCCGAGGGATTCTAGATATGCCTTGTCTATCTTCACGCCGGTCTCCTTCATCTTGTCCAAGACGGGCATAAGGGGCCTCTCTATGTCCTTCCAGACCCGAGCGAGACCGCGCTTCTCGATCTCTTTTTCCAGGATCTCGTACGCGTCATCGAACGATTTGGCGCCGGTGAAATCCATGACCTCTTCAGCCGTCGGTTCTGAGACGTTCGAGTTAATTAACCACATCATCACTGCGGCTTCTCTAAACTGAGCGCCGTCTGTCGATACGTCTATGACCGGCGCCGGTTTAGCCGGCGCTTCAGCCTCTATCTCCTGATCGACGATCCTCTCGCCGAGAACATGCTTGAGCCTCGGACCCATCGTCCTGAATTCCAATTTCGAGAAGAGCGCGGTCGCGATATCCATATCGATGCCGTCTTTCCAGGATTTCGCCGGCAATTTCCAGTCGATCGGCGCGTCGCGGCGGATGGTCGCGAGCACTTTAGAAAATTCTGCATCCTCCTGCCCCGTCTCGAGAAGCTCGATCATGCGCGGCGTAACGCCCGCCTCTGCGAAACGCTCTTTGCCACCGCTTTTTTTCAGAGCCTTGTACATGTCCTCGACGCTACCGAACGTCGTGATCAAAGTCGTCGCCGTCTTATCGCCGATGCCTTTGATGCCGATGATATTGTCCGAAGGGTCGCCGCGAAGGCCTTTATAGTCGGGCAAAAGCTCGGGACCGAAACCGAATCGCTCCTTCACGCCTTTCTCGTCATATATGATCGTGTCTTTGATGCCCTTCTTCAGGGTGTAGACGCGCACAGCCTCGCCCGATATCAACTGGAGCGTATCCATGTCGCCCGACGCGATGATGACTTCGAGGTCGCCCTTGGACCAGCTCTTTTTCGTCAGTTCGACGATGGTGCCGAGTATGTCGTCGGCTTCGAAGCCTTCTTTGTCATATACCGGAATGCCGAGCGCGGCGAATATCTCGCGGCTGCGCACGATCTGTTGGACCAAGGCTTCGTCGGTTTTGACGCGGCCGGCCTTGTAGGCTTTGTATGCCTCGTGGCGATGGGTCGGCTTCGGCAAGTCATAGGCGGCGACGATATAGTCGGGCTTTAATTTCTCGACCGCAGAAAATATCATGGTGCAAAGGCCATATAGAGCGCCCGTCGGATCGCCTGATGCCGTCGAAAAGTCAGGCAGTGCATGGTATGCCCTATGGAGTATGGCGTGGGAGTCGAGAAGAATGAGGCGTTTCACCCCTTAATTAAACACTATTTCCCTGTCGTTCTCATCTATGAATCTGAACGATATCCTGATGCTATTTTGAGGCAATGCCTCGCCTATTTTTTCCGGCCATTCGATCAAAACGAGATTCGCGGGATCGGCGATCGTCTCGCGCCAGTTCAGACGCTCTATTTCCTGGGATTTTTCGAGCCGATACGCATCTACATGTATGAAACGGCGGAAATGGGCGTGATCGCCCACGTCGAAGCGCTTCTCGATGACGAACGTCGGGCTCGTCACGTCCGCGGCGGAGAGGCCGAGAGCGGCTGCGAAAGCCTTGGTGAACGTCGTTTTCCCCGCGCCAAGGTCGCCCGACAATGCGACGACGGTCGCGCCCGAATCAGCGGGCATGAGTTCCGCCAGAAATTCTCGCGCAATTTTTCCCGTTTCTTCGACGCTCTTCGATACCATGAGCGCATTATACATAAAACCCCGCCGGCAGAAACGCGCGGCACAGGCAAAACAAAGGCCCGCCATTACGACGGGCCGATAGAAAAGGCGAAGCCTAGTAATACGAATACATGCGCTGCTGCTGGATCTCGGTGCCGTATTTCCTGATGCTCCAGGATACGGTGAAGGGCGCGTAGCTCGAATTGATCTCGAGTATGCGGACGATCGGGTCTGCCACGATCTTCTTCGACGTCATGCCGTCCTTCTTCTCGATGGTATAGACCACCGATTTGAATGCGACCGGCTTGTTCCGGAACGCGCTCGCCGGATAGAACGAGCGGATATCGCCGGGGCCGATGTTGTCCCAGACGAGCCGGTTGTTCTCGTAGAAGTCCACGCGAACATCGGGGTCTGAGCTGTCGTTCGACACGATGATGACGTCCGAGCCGTGAGTGAAGGCCCCCTTGCCGCCGAAGGGGGTTTTGACGACTCCTTCATAGGCATTCGTGCCGACATAGACGACGGACATCTCGCCTGACGTGAGCCGGGCCGAACCGACGCACCCAGACATGAGGACAAGCAAAGCAGCGCTGACGAAGAACAGAGTCTTGGTTTTCATGAATAAAAAGGAGTTAAGGGTTTCGGGAATAATTATACCTCTATTTAATATATATGTCAATCTCTGCCCTTTCCTGCCGGCCCGCGCGAAACCCTCCGCATGAAGCGTGCTAAAATAATGGCCATGACCGTGAGCTTCGACGAAGACAAGCAGGACAAGCGCCTCGATGAATTCAAGAGGCGCGAAGAAGAGGACGTGGCGCAGATCGTCGCGTCGCGCTACGACCTCGAATACGTGGACCTCGCCCCTGTGCCCATAAACATGGATGCGCTCCGACTCATACCGGAACACGATGCCCGCGACTCTAAGACCGCGGCGTTCAGCCTCGTCGGCAAGAAGATAAAAGTCGCCGTCGTATCGCCTGTGAACGAACGGAGTAAAGACGTCGCGAATATGCTTAAACAAAAGGGATACGAGGTAACGCTCGCCGTCGCGTCTCCCCTTTCGCTCGAGAAGGCCTGGTCACGCTACGCGGACCTGTCGTTCTCGACCGAGACGAAGGCTGGCGCTCTCGACATATCGAGCGAGGACATCAAGACATTCATCGGCCAGATACATACGATCGAGGACGTCCGCGCTCAAATAACGGAGATATTGAAGCTGAAGAAGGGATTCCGCATATCGAAGATCCTCGAGATCGTCCTTTCCGGCGCTCTGGCGACCAAGGCATCCGACGTCCACGTAGAGCCGGAAGAGGCATATGTGCGACTGCGCTATCGTCTCGACGGCGTGCTCACGGACATATTGTCATTCGATACGGAGACGTTCGGACTCCTCCTTTCCCGCATCAAATTACTCTCGGGCCTCAAGCTCAATATAAAATCCGAGGCTCAGGACGGCCGATTCAGCGTGAAGATCGGCGAGGACGAGATCGAGATTCGCACGTCTATATTACCTGGCGCGTATAACGAATCGGTGGTATTGCGACTCCTTAACCCGAAATCGATACAGGTACCCCTCGAAGACCTCGGCATCCATGAGAAGCTCCTCGGCATCCTCATGAAGGAGATCGGTAAGCCTAACGGCATGATACTCACAACAGGACCTACAGGATCCGGCAAGACGACGACTCTGTACGCCTTCATGCGAAAGATCCACACGCCTCAAGTGAAGATCATCACCATCGAGGACCCGATCGAATACCACCTCCCCGGCATCGTCCAGACACAGGTGAATGCGGAGAAGAACTATACGTTTGACCTCGGCCTGCGATCGGCATTGCGCCAGGATCCCGACGTCATCATGGTCGGCGAGATCCGCGACAATGAGACGGCGCAGACGGCAATCAATTCGGCCTTAACCGGGCACCTCGTATTCTCGACGCTCCATACGAACGACGCGGCCGGCTCGTTCCCTCGCCTCATCGATCTCGGCGTGAATCCGCGCGTCATATCGTCGGCCGTCACCATCGCGCTCGCCCAACGCTTGGTCCGAAAGCTCTGCCCCGATTGCAAGAGGCAGGAGCCTCTCCAGGGCGCGGATAAAGCGGCGATCGACGGCATCGTGGCCGGCATCGTCGACCGCGCGCTCGCCCCGACCGCGGCCGACGCATATTGGAAGCCTGTAGGCTGCGCGAAATGCAATAACACCGGCTATAGCGGGCGCGTCGGCATATACGAGGGCATCCTTATCACCGAGGAGATAAATAAAGCCATCGAGTATTCGACGAGCGAGAGCGAGATCGCCAAAGCGGCGCGGCCGCAGGGCGTGCTCTCTATGCTCGAGGACGGCATTATAAAAGTATTGAAAGGCGTGACGTCTCTCGAGGAGCTCGAGCGCGTCATCAGCATCGAAAATTAACGGCCTCTACGAAAATATGATCGACAACGAACTTAACGTGACGGCGAAAGTGCGCGAATTGGAGATGGCTTTGGACAAGCTTGCCCTTGATTTCCAGGATAAGGAGCGGAAGGTTGCCGATCTGAAGGAGAAGATAGCCGCCGACAAGTCTCTCATCAGAGATAAAGAGCAGGAAGAACGCCGTCTGGAGAGCGAATTGCGCCGCGCGGAGATGGAATTAAACGAAGCGAAGCGCAATCATGACAAGCACCACGCTGAATTCGAGCGCTTCCAGAACGATATGAGGCGCGCGCAGGCGGCGGGAAAGACGGGCGGAAAAAGGATCGCGGCATAGGTTGTATTTGCCTCATTCCCTATCGTGTGCTCCTTTGAAAAAAGGCCATTGCGCCTCGCAAGGCAAGGAGTACTATGGGCACTAGATCTCCGGAAAAGGAAAATTCCAGAACATAAATCTCTAAGCGATGCTTGTGATGTGCATCAAAAGTTAAGGTGAAGTCGCAGGATGGCACCAGTAGGAAGACCGGAGTCTAACCAGAACGTCCTCCGATTGACACCTAGTAAACCGTAAAGGTTTAATCGCTTAGAGATTTATACTCTGGAATCGATGTTCAGTCTGTCACTAGGTATCTTAGCACAAAGATTTTCATATGTCAAGTAGCCCTCGCGCGCCCCATGGAGACACCAAAGATAAGGCCTCAAATAAGGCTTCTGACGAGCTTTTTCTCGATACTACCCTGCGACCCTCGTCGTGGGACGAATACGTCGGCCAAAAAGCCATAAAGGATAATCTCAAAGTCCTTTTGCGCGCGGCCAAGGAGCGCAATCATCCGCCGGAACACATCCTGTTCTACGGCCCGCCCGGTTTGGGCAAGACAACCCTCGCCCATCTCATCGCCAAAGAGACAGCGTCTCAATTAAAGGCCACATCGGGCCCCGCCATAGAAAAAGTCGGCGACCTCGCGTCGATACTCACCAATTTGTCCGCCGGAGACATGCTCTTCATCGACGAGATCCATCGTCTGAATAAGGCGATCGAGGAAGTCCTCTACCCCGCCATGGAATCGGGATCTCTCGATATCATCATAGGCAAGGGGCCTTCGGCGAGGACGATACAGCTCGAATTGCCGCCGTTCACGCTCATCGCCGCGACGACGCGCGTGGCCATGCTCTCCGCGCCGCTTCGATCGCGCTTCTCCGGAGGCACGTTCAGGCTCGAATTCTATACGGACAAGGAGATCCAGCAGATAATCCATCGCTCGGCAGAGCTTTTGGGGCTCGAGATCGACCCTGCGTCGTCGGAAAAGATCGCGAAACGCAGCCGATTCACGCCGCGAACCGCGAATTTCCTTTTGAAGCGCGTACGCGACTTGGCTCAGGTCGAGAAAACGCCTGTCTCGGTCGAGATCGTCGATCGCGCATTGGCGATGCTCGGTATAGACGAGATCGGTCTCACGCAAAGCGACCGCGATCTGCTTAAAACCCTCATCGATAAATTCAACGGAGGCCCTGTGGGACTGAATACGCTCGCCGCTTCCCTTTCGGAAGAAGAAGCGACTATCGAAGAGGTGCATGAGCCGTACCTTCTTCAGCTCGGCCTCATCGAACGGACGCCGCGCGGTCGCAAGGTCACGGAAAAAGGATACGGCCACATGAATATCGCCCCGGAGAGACGCGGGAAGCTCTTATAAAACATACAAACATGTCCGGACACAATAAATGGTCTCAGATCAAACATAAGAAGGCGAAGACGGACGGCGCCAAGTCGAAGCTCTATTCAAAATATTCAAAGCTCATATCCGCGGAAGCGCAGGTCGTGAAGGGCGACAAGAATTCGCCTTCGCTTCGCGCATTGATCGAGCGGGCGAAATCAGAGGACGTCACGAACGACGTCATCGAACGGGCCATTAAGAAAGCGAGCGAGCCAGGCACTTCTCTCGAGGCCATCACATATGAGGCATACGGCCCCGGCGGATGCGCGCTCATGATCGAAGCCCTGACATCCAATAAGAATAAAGCGGCGCAGGAGGTCAAGCACATCCTCGCCGACAACGGATTCTCTTTGGCCACCCCCGGAAGCGCGTCATGGGCATTCAAACGCGAAGGAACGCAGTGGACCGCGACGACCTTCATGCAATTGGAGGACGCCGACCTCGCAATCCTCGAAAAGCTCGTCGACGATCTTGAAAACAACGACGAGGTGCAAGAAGTGTTCACCAACGTCGAGTAGTCTGAAGCGGCCGAAGGCCGCTTTTGCTATCATTTCCCTATGCGAATCCTCGCCATCGATCCAGGATACGAGCGTCTCGGCATTGCCGTCATAGAAAAGAATCCGCGCGAGAAAGAGATCCTCGTCTATTCGGATTGCTTTAAGACGGACAAGAGACTGCCGCATGCGGAACGTCTCGGTCTCATCAGCGCGGAGATAGAGCGCGTAACGGCTGAGTCTAAACCCGGGGGCCTAGCCATCGAGACGCTTTTCTTCAGCACGAATGCCAAGACAGCGATATCCGTCGCCGAAGCGCGAGGGGCTATCCTCGCCGTTGCGGCGCGGGCGGGGCTATCTATATATGAATACGGACCGGGCCAGATAAAAGCGGCGGTGACCGGCCACGGGCAGAGCGATAAAGATCAGATCATCGCCATGATCCCCCGCCTCATCCGCGTCGATAAGGACATAAAACACGACGACGAATACGACGCGATCGCGGTCGGTCTCACCTGCTTCGCGACGGAAAGGTTTTCCACAGCCTGAGAACTTTTCAAAATAAAACTCATCTGCTACAAATGAGGGGCATTCAAGAAAAACATGCCAAGAAAGAAGATCCAAAAGGAAGAACCGGCCAAAGACGAGAGCGATGAGAAAGACCGAGTCTCTCTCAAGGAAGACGAGGACGAGAGCGACGACGATCCGAGCCCGAAGAAGGTGACGAGCGACGACGGCGAGGATTCAGGAGACGATGTCGAGGACGTCGAAGGCGATGATGACGAGGAAAGCGAAGACAATCCCCTCGACGACTTCGCGAGCGAAGAAGAAGAGAGTTGGTAGACGAAAAACCGCCCGGATATATTTCCAGGGCGGTTTTTTTATTTGACCCTGATCTTGATGAAGCGGTGCTTGCCTATCTTGAGATCCATGTCTGCATCGATTTTTTGATCGAAGGTGACGGCTGCGCCGGTTTTAATATCTTTAACCGCGCCTTCAGTTGAGAGACGCCGAAAATCCGACTTGGAAGAGACGATCTTGGCCGAGACGAGAGCGTCAGCGACAGCTGATCCCGCCGCGACGGAAATCTCCGGCGCATCCGATGGCATAACGGCCGTAGAGCCGCCGGCGAAAGCCGCCTTGAAGCTTTCCTGCGCCTTATCGGCAGCGGCCGCGCCGTGATAGAGAGCCGCGACGGCATGCGCGAGACGCAGTTTGGCGTCGCGCGGATTGCCGCCGCCCTCGATAAAAGCGCGCTCCGATACGATAGCCTCTACAGATACGTCGGTACAGAGCTCGAGACCCGGAACGATCATCGTATCCGGCCAGCTCATGACCTTGCCGAACATATCGCCCGCAGAATCCATCATGGTTATCATATTGCCCTCTGACTTGCCCATCTTCTTTCCCATCGGATCGACGAGGAGTTTGGTCGCGAGGACGAATTTCTCCTTGTTCTTGAGGCTTCGCATCAGATCGCGCCCTACGAGCATGTTGAACGTCTGATCGTTGCCGCCGATCTCGGCATCGACATCCATGGCGACAGAATCATAGCCCTGCATCAAGGGATAGAGGAATTCGTGAAGGTATATCGGCTTCTTCTCTTCCATGCGCTTCTCGAACATGTCGCGCTCGAGCATCTGCTGAACCGTCACCCGCGATGCGAGACCGATGACGTCTTCAAGCGTCATCTTAGCGAGCCATGCGCCGTTGAATTTAAGCTCGGCCGCATTCGAACCGCTGAACGACAAGAACTTCGATGCCTGCTTTTTGTAGAGTTTGCAGTTGTCGAGCACTTCTTTGCGGGTCAATTGCTTCCTCGCGGCGCCCTTATCCGTCGGATCGCCTATCATGGCGGTGAAATCGCCTATGAGAAGGATGATCTTGTGGCCCATCCTCTGAAGCTCGGCCAATTTTCGGAGCGGAATGGCATGGCCCATATGAAGCGTCGGACCGGTCGGATCTACGCCGAGATAGATGGAGAGCCTTCGACCGCTCGCGAGCGCTTTAGCGAAGGATTCCTTGGATGGAAAGACGTTCTCGAGACCGCGCGAAAGAAAGGCCTCGATCTGCTTCGTATCAGTTATAACCGCCTTACGGGAGGCCATGAATTTCATGAGAATAATGATATCATACAGGTCATAATGAGAAAGAATTCCGTCATCCGCTGGTACCGTCGAACCCGCCGCCACATCAAGGCCCATACGAAACGCGACATCCTCATACTTGTCGCGTCCGCCGCCTGTATATTCGCATCAGGCATCATACTCTGGATATCCTCGTTCCAGCTCCCCGACCTGTCGTCCTTCGACAGTCGCAAGGTCACCGAATCGACCAAGATATACGATCGAACGGGCACCGTTCTCCTCTACGACCTCAACCAGGGCGTGAAGAGAACCGTCCTCCCTTCCTCCGACATATCTCCCTTGATCAAAAACGCTACTGTGGCCATAGAAGACGAGGATTTCTATCATCACGGCGGCATCAAGATCAGCTCTATCATCCGCGCCGTCCTCGCGAATATCGTCTCCGGCGGCTATAGCCAGGGCGGCTCGACGATAACCCAGCAGGTCGTCAAAAACACGCTCCTCACGGGAAACAAGAGCATATCGAGGAAGATAAAAGAGTGGGTGCTCGCCGTAAAGCTCGACAAAGCCCTGCCCAAGGACACTATTCTCTCTATATATCTCAACGAGAATCCGTACGGCGGGAGCATTTACGGCGTAGAGGAGGCTTCCCGTCAGTTCTTCGCCAAGGACGCCAAAGACGTGACGCTCGCCGAAGCGGCATACCTTGCCGCCATTCCGCAGGCAACGACCTATTATTCGCCGTACGGCAAGAATACCGCCGCCCTCGAGACCCGAAAGAATCTCGTGCTCCAGAAAATGCTCGACCTCCATTTCATCGATAAGAAGGCGTATGACGATGCCAAGGCCGAGAAGGTCCAATTCCAGCCTCAGGACCAGTACGGCATCAAGGCTCCGCATTTCGTATTCTTCGTGAAGCAGTATCTCGAGAGCATCCTCGGCCAGGGAAGCCTGGCCAACGAGGGCTATAAGGTTATAACGACGATAGACGCCGACCTTCAGGCCAAGGCTGAGGACCTGGTGAAGACGACTGCGTTCTCGAACGAGAAGAATTTCAACGCATCGAATGCCGCTCTCGTCGCTATCGATCCGCATACGGGCGATATCGTGTCGATGGTCGGATCGCGCGACTATTTCGACAAAGAGATCGACGGTCAGTTCAATGCCGCGATATCCCCGAACCGCCAGCCGGGATCGACGATGAAGCCGATCATATATTCGGAGGCCTTCATCAAGGGCTATACGCCGGATACCGTGCTCTTCGACCTTCCGACGGAATTCAGCACTCAGTGTATGCCGTCTCTCACCGATATGTACGCGTCTTCGACGCCGATAAGCCCGGACACAGACCCGAAGTCCTGCTACAACCCCGACAACTATGACGGCAAGTTCCGCGGGCCCCTTTCGCTCCGCGATTCGCTCGCCCAGTCTATCAACGTGACGTCGGTAAAGACGCTCTATCTCGCCGGTATCAAAGATTCGCTCGGCTTGGCGAAAGACATGGGCATCACGAGCCTCACCAACCCCGACCAATACGGATTAACGCTCGTTCTCGGCGGCGGCGAGATATCGCTCCTTGAGATGACGAATGCCTACGGAGTATTCGCGAACGACGGCGTGCGCGTCCCGTATCGAAGCGTTCTTTCGGTGAAAGATTCGAATGGAAACGACGTCCGCCTCCCCTCCCAGAAGCAGTCTCGCGTCCTCCCGGCGAATATCGCGGAGACGATATCCGATATCCTCTCCGATAACACGGCCAGGACGCCCGCATACGGCCCGAACTCCGTCCTCTATTTCCCTACCAGAGACGTCGCCGTGAAGACAGGTACGACGAACGATTCGCGCGACGCATGGACCGTCGGCTACACGCCGAACCTCGTCATCGGCGTCTGGGCTGGCAATAACGACAACAGCCCGATGGTCAAAAAGGTGGCCGGCCAGATCGTCGCTCCTATGTGGAGCTCGTTCATGAAGACCGCACTCGCCGCGCTCCCTGACGAGCGATTCGTGCCTCCGACGCCCGCTGACCCTGCGACCCTTAAGCCTGTCATGAAAGGCATATGGCAAGGCGGACAGACCTATACCATCGACACGGTATCGGGAAAGCTCGCTACCCAGTTTACGCCGGCGGAAACGCGCAAAGAAGTCGCCATCCAGTCCGTTCACGACATACTCTATTGGGTCGACAAGACGAACCCTCTCGGCCCTCAGCCTATCGATCCGTCCAAGGACCCTCAGTTCATACGCTGGGAGACGCCGGTGCGCATCTGGGCACAGCAGAACGGCTATGCGGACCAGTCGGGATCCGTCATCCCTACCCAGAGCGATGACGTTCACACCCAAAACAACACGTTCTCGGCCAATATAAACAACATAGACTCTTCGAAGACGTATGATCTGAGCGATTCGCTCTCGCTTCAGGTGGGATCGTCGGGCCCATACCCTATAGCCCAGGCTACGCTCTATATAAACGATACGTTCGTGCAGACGATCACCAACGCCCCCTTCGTATTCAGGTTCTCGCCGAACGACATACCCAATATCAAAGAGAATAACGTGGCCCGCATCGTGGCTCAGGACACGATATATAACAGGAGAGAGGCTACAGCCTCATTCAAAGTGGCGCTCGATCGCTGATTAGCGGATATCCGTGATACGAAGGCTCGGATGACTCTCGCGAAGCGATCGAAGGATCGCTTCTTTCTTTGTGAAGACAATGGAACGGCCCGCAGGAGACGTTTTGACGATGATGACGCCCTTTTTCACGTCGAAAGGGATATCTGCGCCGCATGCCGCATACAAAGCGACCCGGACGGCATCCCTCTGAGTCAAAGAATCGCCCTCGAGGCGGGCGAATTTCTTGAAATAGTCGGCGATATTGAACATGAGGCGTAGACGCCGCGGCTAAGATCGCCTTACTAGCGATTCATCGGCATCACAAGGTACGTGAAGCTCTTGTCGGAGACGCCTTTCATGACCAGAGGCTTGTTCGCGCCGCTTATCGATATGGCGACGCTATCGGAATCGATCGATTGAAAGCAGTCAGAAAGATATTTATGATTGAAATTGATGTCAAGATCCTGGCCTGTGACGGAAGAATCGATGGAATTGACGTATTCGCCCACATCGCTGTTTTTGGTCGATATGGTGAAGGTCTTTTTCGAAGGAAGAGCCTTGATATTGACCTGATTGAACTTGTCGGAGAAGACGTTCGACGTCTTGAGCGAGTCGACGAGGTCCTGTTTGAGGACGACGACCTCAGTGACGAAGACCTTCGGTATGATCTGCTTGTAGTCAGGGAACGTCGCATCAACGACGCGGGACATGAGATATATGTCTTTACCCTCGAAAGCAATCTGATTCTTGTCGAAAAGGACCTTGATATCGTCGGTAACGGTGTCGAGGGTGCGGATGATGTCGTTCACGTTCTTGCCGGGGATGATGACCGGCGGGAATTCAAGGGTCTCCTTAACCTTTATACGCTTCTCAGCGAGGCGAAACGAGTCGGTCGATACGAATACGAGCTCGGAGCCATCCTTGAAGGCGTATACGCTTGCGAGCTCTGGTTTAACGGTCGACGTCGATGCGCTATATACGACGGATTTGAAGCCTTTGGTGAGAACCTTAGGGCTCATCTCTATCGTGCGCTCGGTATTGAGCTTCGGAATGGCGGGAAAATCTTCGGGAGAGAAGGTTTTTATGAGCGTCGTGTTCGAAGACGTCGAAACGAGCGCGTTCCCGTCTTTGGATTCGATGACGATGTTCTTTTCGCGAGGAAGACCGGCAAGGAGAGAGCTCAAAACGCTGCCCTGAAGCGCGATTTCGCCTTCTTCCTCAATTTTGGCCGGTACTTTGATCTCTATACCGCAATCGAGATTCGTGGCGCGGATGACAATATGGCTCTTGGCGGTCTTTATATCTATGCACGAGAGTATAGGGAGCGAGAGGTTTTTTCCCGTCAGCCTGTCAGCCTTCGCTATCGCTTCGATCAGTTTGTCTTTGATGCACTCTATTTTCATATCGGTGTTTTGGTTGTTCCCAGTATATCTCTTATATTTCCTTTAAGAAGAATGCTGCTGCTGCTGAGGGTGGGGATATGGGGATATCCTCTAATAGCGCCCAAACTCTAGCTCTTTTCGGAAAAAATTTCCAGTAGCCTGTGCATTTCTCAGGAGATCTTCTGATAGCTTTTCGCCGGTCTTAATTTCCCTCGAAGTTATCCGAATCTCTCCCGTCGCTCTCCCTTTTCTATCCACAGGCATTTCCCGATGCTCTCCCCTGACGTATCCACAGGATCTCTACACGCTCGAAGCTACATGATCAAAGAACGTATGTGGTTGAGCTCTTGAAGGAGGATCTGATTCGATTTAATGTCTTCCTTTATCTTCTCGCAGGAATGTATGACCGTTGTGTGGTCGCGGCCGCCTAATTTCTCGCCGATAGACGGATATGAGATATTCATATCCTCGCGCAGGAGGTACATGATGATCTGGCGGGGCTTAACAACCTCCTTTTTGCGGGTCTTCTCGTATATATTATTCTCCTCGATGTTATAGAAATCAGAGACTATCTTCACGATATCTTTGACCGACACCGATTTTTTAGGCTTGGCGTTGTTTTTGAGGATGTTTTTTACCTCGAGTATATTCAACTCTCTGCCTTTCACCTGGCTCTGCATAGCCAAGGAGTTGGCGATGCCTTCGAGTTCGCGGATATTGCTCTCTACCGAACTCGCTATGAAGTCTACGAGCTCCGGCGCGAGAACGACGCTCTGTTTTGCGAGCTTGGCTTTTAATATGACGAGCCTCGATTCATAGTCCGGAGACGCGACATCGACGACCATTCCCGCATTGAAGCGAGATTTTACGCGATCCTCGAGCTCTATGTGGTTCGGATGGCGGTCAGACGAGCATATGAGCTGCTTATTGTTCTCCTTGAAGGCATTAAAAAGATGGAAGAATTCCTCCTGATACTTCTCCTTGCCTGCGAAGAACTGCACGTCGTCCATGATGATGACATCGTATTTCCTATATTTCTCCTTGAATTGAGGCTGTTTACCGAGCTGGATCGAGCTCATAAGATCCACGGAGAATTTCTCGGCGGTTATGTAGTAGATCTTCTTCGAAGGGCCCGCCGATTTGATGGAATTCCCCACCGCCTGCATGAGATGGGTCTTTCCGCGGCCCGTATCGCCGTATATGAAGAGCGGATTATACGCCACGCCCGGGCTTTTGATAACAGCCTGCGCCGCGGCGTGTGCCAATTCGTTAAAAGGGCCCACGACGAAGGTCTCAAAGGTGTATTTCGGGTTGAGGTTGTCCTCTTTGTTTACGTAATAGTCGTGGAGAGGCAATTCGAAGGCAGGAAGCGAGCGCTCTGCTCCGGAATCCGCCGACTCCCTGCGCTCGGGCGCCTTGGCTATGACGTATTCGAGCGATCGTATGTCGCCGCCATGGTCGCGGAGGCATTTGAGGATGACTTTGTGGAGCTTGTCGGAGAGCCAGTCCTTGGCGAAAGCGCTCGGAACGGCGAGGTAGACCATGCCCTCGTCGATCTTGTGGATATACGTATCGCGGAACCACGTACTGAAGGTGGCTTTGGACACCGTGAGCTCTATCGTTCCCAGTACGTTCTCCCAGATCTTTTTGTTATCCATGATAGCGCTCGTGAAGTGAAGCAAGTATAAATCGCTTCAAGGAATTGTAGTACTTGTGGATGGGAAGTAAATGTGTTAATAATATGTGAACAAGTTGTTAACAGAGTCAGTTGCTTACCAAGACGCCTTATGGCAATCGTATACAAGACAAGGAATCGAAAACGAGCTCGAGCCCACGGCTTTCTCGCCCGCAAGAACTCCCCTACCGGCAAGAACGTCCTCATCCACAGGCGACACAAGGGCCGAAAGAAGATCGTGAAGGTCTAAATCGCCCGCGCAATGCTCAAAAAGAGAGATCGCCTTACGGCGAGGGACATAGAAAGCCTCTCTCTGGGAAAAAGCGTCTTCGGGACGCTTATTTCTTTGAGATATAAGTCTTCGCCGAAGGCCGGTTTTTCCGCGACCGCGTCTAAAAAGACCTTCAAGACCGCCGTTTTGCGCAATCGTGCCCGCCGCA
>DASZXL010000016.1:0-31082 GCA_035545915.1 Minisyncoccota bacterium | reverse complement strand
ATCCCTCGTAGCGCTCGTCGCTATTGGATGGGAGGCGTCCGAATTCGCCTATGATCATATCCGCATCATCGTTTTTCATATGAATCTTACGGATCCGAATGTCATGGCCCAGCCGTCGAATACCGACACGATGGGGGATCTTATGCTTGAAACCCTCGGAGGCGTTCTCTCGGTTCTAGGGTGCAAATCTGCTAGAATGCCCTTATGGAACAAAAGAAAAACAGGACGCTCAGAAATTCAGTCATAGTCGCGGCGGTCATCATCGTCGCCATTGCGGTATGGTATTTCGCTCTGCGAACGACGGAAACGCCGTTCTGTTTCGACTTCGTTCATGACACCCAGTTCGGCGACAGGGTAGTGGCCAAGGCGTCGAACGTGGGGCATATCGCTCCGAGCGGCGCGACGATCTATTACATCCCCGAGGTGCCGGCGCTTCAGACCGCTCTCGAGCGCGAAGGCTTCTATATCGATGCGTTCGAGAAAACCGGCGGCGGCGTATATGTGACCTCGTTCTTCGGCCCGACGACACGGACCGCAGTCATGGCGTTCCAGAAAAAGCACGGCCTTTCGGAGACGGGTCAGGTGACGAACGACGTTATCGACGTCCTGTCGGCCCGCTATGCATGTCCTCGGGGCGCGGCGACTTCGACGCCGTCCGATTACAGTTTCGCAACGACGACGCCGAAAAAATAAGCGATGTTCGATAGACCAAGGGCATTCCTCAGAAAATACGAACGATGGGCATCTCCCGTCACCTTGGTATTCGGCTTCATATTTGACAGCCTGACGCTCCGCAGGATCGACCTGTTCTATAGCAATTTCCTCCTCATCTCCTATCTCGTGCTTTCGGCGGGATCTATCATGCTCCTCAATTTCCACGAGCATCGTCGTATGACGCGCGGGCAGGCGGAGAGGTCGGAGACGATACATATGCTGTCGGTCTTCACCATGCAGTTCTGCCTCGGCGGCCTCTTCAGCGCGTCGCTCCTGTTCTATTCGCGCTCAGGGTCGCTCATCGCGAGCTGGCCGTTCCTTCTCATGATCGCGACATACGTGATAGGGAACGAGGCGCTTCGTAGGAACTATATCCGGCTCGGCTTTCAGATCGGCGTCTTCTTCACCGCGCTCTTTTCGTACCTCATATTCTTCCTGCCCGTCATATTCGGGAAGATGGGCGATGCGATGTTTCTCCTTTCAGGCATAGCGAGTCTTATGATAACGGGGGTCTTCGTCTATGTCCTGTCATGGTTCGCCCCCGCGAGGACGTCGAAGAGCGCGCCCATGCTCGTCCTGTCTGTCGGAGGCCTCTTTGCCCTGATAAACATACTCTATTTCACGAATCTCATGCCGCCGATACCGCTCGTTCTCCGCGAGGCCGGCATATTCAGGTCGATCGAGCGATTGCCCGACGGCACGTATCGGACGGTGGGCGAGAAGCAGGAATGGTTTCATGTCCTCTCGCCGGATCCGATAATCCATGTAGATCCTGATTCGACGCTTTTCGCTCTTACGGGCGTATTCGCGCCGACGAATCTCGCGACCGATATCGTCCATGAGTGGCAGAGGTTCGATACGGACAAAGGCGAATGGACGACGGTGAGCGATATCGGCCTTTCGATCACGGGCGGCAGGGAGAAGGGCTTCAGGACGTTCTCTCGTATGGAGGATGTCGAGCCGGGTCTCTGGAGGGTCAACGTCGAGACGCCGCGAGGACAGCTTATCGGCCGCATGACGTTCTCCGTCGCCACGTCTACGGGAGGGGAGACGCTCTTTACCGACGTTAATTAAAGCTGTTATACTGGGGCTTCACGATAATATTTATGAATAAAAAAGGAATCATCGCAGTCATCGTCATTATCATTCTCGTCGTCGTAGGCTATATGGTCTGGGGCGGCAACGGGTCTACCGCGGTCAATAATCCGGTCACGACCCCTGTAGAGGTTCCGACCGGCGTCACCAAGGACACCTTCGCTCCCGTCACGGCAGAGAATACGGACACGTCCCTCATCGGTCGCCTCAAGAGCGTCTCCGTCTCGGCGGCAGAGACCGGCAGCCGCGTCGCTCTCGTGAACGGCAAGGCCCAGTTCAGCTCCGACGGCGTCAAGGGCTCGATCGCTCTCGGCGATACGGCCGTAGAGGCTACCTCGGGCGGCGCGAAGTACGCATTCACGACGATCGGCGTCACTACGGGCGGCAAGACCTATCAGTACGCGGTACTCTTCACCGATATGAACGGCACGCTCGCTGACCAGTCGTACGACCTCATCGGCTCCGACATCACGATTTCGGGCATCCGCGCGGACGAAGTATCCGGCGGTCTCGTAGTCACCGCGGCATACAAGCAGGGCAGCACGGCCAAGAACAAGATCATGGTCGTCGAGAACGGCGTCTTCAATCCGGCAAAGGACATCAATTTCTAAATCGTAATTGATGATGCAGAGGGCCCCGCAAGGGGCCCTTTTGCTATTTTTGTAGTATATTCAGCTTCATGACTTTGATTCTTGATGGAAAAAAGGCGCGCGACTATTATAAAGTCGGGCTCGCATCGCGCGTCGCGTCGCTCGAAAAGACTTCTGGAACGAAGCCCTGTCTCGCCATATTGCAGGTGGGGGACAATAGGGAGTCAGGCGTATATATCGAGCAAAAGAAAAAATTCGGCACGGCGATAGGCGCTGTGGTCGACCATATTCGATTTCCCGTCGATATTACGCAGGCTGACATTGAGGCTAGGGTCGCTGATTTGAATGCCGACGCATCCGTTCATGGCATCATAGTTCAACTCCCGCTACCTCCGCAGATAGACAGACTCGCGCTCATGAATGCCATCGATTCGAATAAGGACGTGGACGGGCTTTCTGAGAGAAATCAGAGTCTCCTTTCGGAAGGAAAGCCGCATATGATTCCCGCGACGGCCAAAGGAATCATGATGCTTCTCGATTTCTATAAAGTGTCCGTTACGGGGAAGACCGCCGCCGTGTTCGGCCGTTCCCGCCTCGTCGGCGGCCCTATAGCGTCGCTCTTGCGGGCGAAAGGCGCATCGGTTTCCGTCATTCATTCTCAGACCCCTGACCCTGTATCCATAAGCCGCGGAGCGGATATCATCATAGCCGCTCTGGGTCAGCCGCGATACATAACGGAAGATTTCGTCCGGAAGAACGTATTAGTAGTAGACGTAGGCATTACCGGTATCGACGGCAAGCTCGTAGGGGACGTGGATTTCGATTCAGTCGCCCCGATCGCTTCGGCCATATCGCCGGTTCCCGGCGGAGTGGGACCCATGACGGTTCTCGCATTATTTGATAATCTTATCCTCTCGGCGGAAACGTCCGAGTAACAGCAATCAACAATGGAAAATCTATTCAGCCAGAAGCAGTTCAAGACTCTCGCATACGCTCTTCTCGCGCTCCTCGTCGCATTCACCGCGGTGAAGGTCGTCTCTGAGATCAAAGCCATGCGATATATCGGCGGCGCTCCGACCACGAACGTCATCACCGTATCAGGCACCGGCGAGATCATCGCCACCCCTGACATAGCGACGTTCAATTTCGCGGTAGAGAAGGAGGGCGCCTCGGTCCCTGAAGCTCAGAAGAAGGCTACCGACGGCATGAACGCTATCTTGGCATACCTCGAGAAGGCGGGCGTGGACGACAAGGACATCAAGACCGAGTCCTACAATATCTATCCTCGCTACGATTACATACAGACCTCTATGTACGGCGGCGGCAAGCAGGTCCTCGCGGCGTATGTCGTGTCGCAGAACATCACGGTTAAGGTGCGCGACCTCGATAAGGCGGGCGAGCTCCTCTCGGGCATCGGCGAATACGGCGCTACGAACGTGTCCGGTCTCAATTTCTCGATCGACGACCATATAAAGGTAGAGCGACAGGCCCGCGACGCGGCTATCGCCGATGCGCGCGAGCAGGCTGAGCTTCTCGCCAAGTCTCTCGGCGTGAAGATCGTAAGGCTCGTGAATTTCAGCGAGAATAACTACGGCTATCCTACTCCTATGTACTATGCCAAGGACGCGGCGATGGGTATGGGCGGCGTCGCGAACCAGAGCTCGGCTCCGTCGATCCCTACCGGCGAGAATAAGATCACGTCGAACGTGTCCGTCACGTACGAGATCCGCTAGCTTGCTTTTTTCCTGAAACGCGGTATCATATAGAAACCTAGCCCTCCGGGGCGGTTTTTATTAGGAAAAACGCGGCTTCGGCCGCTCACACCATGAAGCTCACTGAATACATCAAGGAGACGAAGGGCGAAATGAAGCACGTGAACTGGCCGACCAGGAGCCAGGCCGTGAATTACACGCTTCTCGTCATCGGCATCTCCGTCGCGACCATGATCATCCTCGCGATCGCAGACTACGTCTTCCGTCTCGGCCTCGAGAAGTTCATCCTCGGCGCGTAGTCTCCTTACATCTAACAAACGTCTATGTCTAAACAGCAAACAGGAGGGGGTCGTCACTGGTATGCGATCCATACCTATGCGGGATATGAGAACGCCGTCGCGCGAAACCTGCGCCAGCGCATAGACTCGCTCGCCATGCAGGAGAAGATCTTCAACGTACTCGTCCCTACGGAGAAGAAGATCAAGGTCAAGGGCGGCAAGCGCGTAGAGGAGGAGGAGAAGGTCTATCCGGGCTATATCCTCGTCGATATGATCGTGACCGACGATTCATGGTTCGTCGTCCGAAACACGCCTCGCGTGACCGGCTTCGTCGGTTCCGGTGTCCATCCGGTGCCTCTCACGGAGAAGGAGATGGAGCACCTCATGGGCCGTATGGATACGAGCTCGGTCAAGCACGAGATCAATCTCGCCCCCGACGATGCGGTTAAGATCGCCGACGGCCCGTTCAAGGACCTCGAAGGCAAGGTAGCGGAGGTAGATACCGAGCGCGGCAAGGTGAAGGTCCTCGTATCGATGTTCGGCCGCGAAACCCCCGTTGAGCTCGATTTCTTGCAAGTTAAGAAGCTTTAATATAATCTTTATCCCACTATGGCAAAGAAAGTAACAAAGATGCTCAAGCTCCAGATCCCGGGCGGTAAGGCCGTTCCCGGCCAGGCGCTCGGCCCCGCTCTCGGCTCTGCCGGCATCAATATCGGCGAATTCGTAAAGCGCTTCAACGATGAGACCAAGACTCGCGTAGGTGAGACCGTCCCTACTATCATCGAAGTCTACGATGACCGATCGTACAAGATGATCTACAAGACCGAGCCTGCGTCGCAGATGATCTTGAAGACCTTGAAGAAGGAGCTCGGTTCGGGCAAGCCTAACTCGGTTAAGGTCGGCACCCTCACCAAGGCTCAGGTCAAGGCTATCGCTGAAAAGAAGCTTCCTGACCTCAACACCGCAGACGTGAACGCCGCGATGAAGATGATCGAAGGCACCGCGCGGAACATGGGAGTGGACGTTAAATAGATCGAAACAAAAGCCCCGGTCAGTCCGGGCTTTTGTTTTATATCTTGAACTTGGCCTTGAGGCCTTTGATATCGCCCTTTTGGATGAGCTCCATCTCCTCCTCGTCCTTGCCGTCGAGGCCCGGATTGCTCCTGATGGCGCCTTCAATGATGTCTTTCTTGCTATAGCGGTTGGTCTTGTCCTCGATCTCCTCTCCCGTCTCTTCGAATACGAGCTGACAGAATCGTTCGCCGGGATAGAGGCGTATGACCTGATGCGACGTGTTATTCCTTACGGGCACGGCGAGCTGGCCTTCATATCCGCAGTCGACGATGCCTGTGAGATCGACTGAGAGGCCTTTCCGGTTCACCGACGATCGGGGATAAAGCACTGCCATGAGGTCCTTCGGCATGGTGATCTTCTCAAGAGTCGAGACGATGACGTATTCGCCGGGCATGAGCTCGAAATACTGGCCCTGTTCGAGCTCGAGAGTCTCGAAATACTGGGGGCGCTTCTTATCGAAATGATCGAGCGAGAGCGCCTCACGGCCTCTTGCGGTCATATGCCACGACTTCGGCAGAAGGAACGTGTAGCCGAGGCGCAGATCGACTGCATGCGGCCGGAGCTGGAACATGTCGAGCGCCGGCGCGAATTTGAGCGTCCCAGACTCCATTCGTTTCGAGATCTTGGTTCGAGTGAGAATCATTATGAGGATTTCGCTACCGAATACTCTAATACTACCGCTCCGTCGCCGATAGGGCGAGCTTCGCGAAGCTCGAGATTCAGATCGACGGCTTCCGCAAAGAGAGGGATGCCTTTGCCGAAGACGACCGGTTCAAGGGTGAGATACAACGTGTCGACGAGCCCTGCCTTCATGAATGAGGTATATACAGACGATCCGCCGCATACGACCAATTCAGGCGCGCCTTCTTTTTCCAGTCGACGGACGAGCTCGACAGGGGATTCGGCCGTCGTTTCGACGCCCTCGAATCTTTGCGAGCGAGACAGGACGATCGTGTGGCGATCGGGGAGAGCTCGCCCGATGGACGCATACGTCTTTGACCCCATGACGATAATACCGGCCCGCTTGGTAATCTCCTTGAAGAATCTTTTGTCCGATCGAGACGTCCATTCCGCGCCCTTCTCGCCCTCGCGTTCTATGAAGCCATCGGCGGTGATGGCGGCTATGAGAGATACTTTCATCAGAGGACTATCTTAATACCCGGAATGGCAGGGCTCGGCTGATACTGCTTCGTAATGTCGTCGATGATCTCGTCGGCGAGGCCGCGGTCCTTATTTTCGGCTCGATCGAATGAATCGGCCGGCAGATGGAGCTCGATTGATGCGTGCTCGTTCGTCCTTCCGACGATCTCTTTTGCCGCATCGTAGTGCGAATCGTATATATGGGCGTTCGATATGCTATGGGTGTATATGCCCGGCTTCACGCCCAATTTCTGGGCAAGGATGCACTGGAGCAGCGCGAATCCGGCCACGTCATGCGGACATCCGAGGATCATATCGTTCGATCGGACGATGTTATGGAGATGAAGCCTTCCGCCGACGATGCCTACGGTGAATGTGAACGGACAAGGCACGTTCTTCTTCTTGACGAGCGAGAGGCCGTCATTCGCCGGATCCCAGGTGACGATGACGCCGTGGCGCGAGGAGGGCTCTTTCTGGAGGAGGTCTATGAGAAGGGCGATCTGGTCGCGGCCGAAATGTTTGCGCCAGCGATAGCCGTATGCGACCGTCACCACGTCGTTCGGGTTCGTGAAATCATCCCAGATCTTCGTATAGTCGCGCAGGAATTCCTCCGGTTTGCGCGATCCCGAGAGGAACCACACCTGTTCGGCGACGAATACGCGTATCGGGATCTTGCGGAGCGTAAGGACGGGGAATCCGTCTCTCTCGATGTCGATGGAAAAGGTGAGCCCGGGGATCGCCTTCGTCTTTACGCCCTGGCGGATGCTCACTTCTTCGATGCCCTCGGTCATGATATCGCGTAAGGCTTTCTGGTATATGGCGTCGAACTTCGTCATGCTTGAGATTATAGGGTCTCTCGGCTACTATGGCCAGCATGACGAATACACCTTGTTCATGGAGCGTACCGTATCTTCCGGAGGGCAGGAATATCTTCATCGTTCCGGCGACCGATCGCTTCATGCTCGAGGCGAAACGCGTCAGGGACACCGAATCGACGGACCTCAATCATTCGACCGGAGCCGTGGCGGTCAAGGATGGCGTCATTGTCGGAGAAGCGGCCAATCAAGCCGGCTTCAAGACCCCAAAGCTCATCGAATTGCACCGTCGGGGATGGTGCGTGAGAAGGATTCTGAAGGTTAAGTCCGGTACGAGATACTGGCTTTGCCCCGGCTGTTCGACTCATCAGGATCATGCCGAAAGCGGCGCCGTGCGGGATGCCGTGACTAGGGGCGGCCCTGACGCGGCGCGCGGCGCCGATCTGTATCTCTACGGCCATTACTGGTGCTGTAAGCCATGTTGGGACAATATGATCAAAGGCGGCATCGCCAACGTCTATGTCGTCGACGGGGCAGACGCTCTCTTCGGAAGGAGAAAGTGACGGATACGGTCGGATCGAGCCACGCTCCGCGCGTGGCTTTTCTTTGCTCTTTTGCTACAATCAGCACAATAAAATCTGATGATCTAGCCTTGCTACAACCTGCGGCATTACCCACTCACTTTTAATCCCATGAAGGACAAGGCTGTAGAAAAATTGATAAAGGCAGAGCAAAAGAGGCAGAAATCGGTCGTCAATCTCATCGCGTCGGAGAATTACGTGTCAGAGGACGTTCTCGACGCTCTCGGTTCGGAGCTCACGAACAAATACGCCGAAGGATATTCCGGTAAGCGCTATTACGGCGGCAATGCGATCGTCGATCGGGTAGAGGACCTCGCGGCGGAGCGCGCGCTCGTGCTTTTCGGGCTCACGGCCGGCGAATGGCATGTGAATACGCAGGCGTTATCGGGATCGCCGGCGAACCTTTCCGTATATGTCGGCCTTTTGGAAAAGGGGGACAAGGTCATGGGTATGTCCTTGGACCAAGGTGGGCATCTGACTCATGGTCACAAGGTCTCTGCGACGGGTAAATTCTGGACGCAGGTGCCGTACGGCGTCTCAAAGGATACCGAAGTCCTCGATTATGCGAATCTCCGCGACATAGCCATGCGCGAGAGACCGAAGATGATCATCGCAGGCTTCACCGCATATCCGCGACGCATCGACTGGAAAAAGTTCCGCGACATAGCAGATGCATGCGGAGCGTATCTCATGGTCGATATGTCTCATATCGCGGGCCTCGTCGCTGGCGGAGCGTATCCGTCGCCGTTTCCATTCGCCGATATCGTTACGACGACGACGCATAAGACATTGCGCGGCCCGCGCGGCGCTCTTATATTCGCGAAGAAGGATGCGCGCGAGCTCAATAAAAAAATAGACAAAGCCGTTTTTCCGGGCCTTCAAGGCGGTCCACATATGAATCAGACGGCTGCTATCGCTGTGGCTTTGAAAGAAGCCGCATCGCCCGCATTTAAAAAATATGCGGCGCAGGTCATTAAAAACGCAGAGGCTCTCGCGACAGAGCTCGTAAAACTCGGCTGGCGCGTCATTTCAGGCGGTACCGACAGCCATCTTGTCCTCCTTGACGTCGCATCGCAGGGAATCGGCGGCAAAGAAGCCTCCGACAAGCTTGAAGCCGCCGGCATTATCGTGAATAAGAACGCCGTTCCGTTCGATACGCGCCCGCCGGTCGATCCGTCAGGCATCCGCCTCGGCACCGCGGCGGAGACCACGCGAGGGAAGAAAGAGAAGGACATGATCGCTTTAGCGGGAAAGATTGATCGCATATTGCGCGGTAAATAGGCGCGCGTATACTGGGACGCAGAATGCAAAACACAAAAGGAAAGATAATCGTTATCGACGGCGGCGACGGTTCAGGCAAGGCGACTCAGACCAAGCTCCTTGTAGAGCGACTCTCGTCCGAGGGCCGTTCGGTCAAGACGATCGACTTCCCGAGGTACGGAACCAATCTCCTGGGGAGTCTCATCAGGGAATGTCTCGATGGAAGGAGGGGCGATTTCATCGGTCTCGATGCGCGCATAGCGTCAGTTCTCTATGCAGTCGACCGGTTCGAAACGCTCCCGACCATCCGGAAATGGCTTGAAGACGGCGATATCGTCATCTTCGACCGCTACGTGAGCGCCAATCAGATCCATCAGGGCGGCAAGCTCTCGGATCCGAAGGCCCGCGAAGAATTCCTGACATGGCTCGATCGTCTCGAATTCGGAGTGCTCGGCCTGCCCAAGCCCGACGTCATCGTATATCTTCATGTGCCCGTCGAGATATCGGTCGGGCTCGCCCGCGCAAGGGCAGAGGCGAAGAGCCAGGAACCCGACGAAGCCGAAAAGAACACTCGACATCAACTGGAGTCTCAGGAGAGCGCCCTCTCTATCGTTAAGCGATCGAACAACTGGGTGAAGGTCGAATGCGCTCCTGAGGGCGCGATGCTCTCGCCGGAGGTCATTCACGGGAAGATATATCAAGCCGTCAAATCGTTTGTTTAAGGAAGCTGCCTCCCCGCGGAGGCGGCTTTTTCTTGGGGTTTATTGCTGATATAGTCATATATATGAAGAAAACCCTGAAGATAGTCCGCGTTCGCGAAGGCGTCCCAGCGCCTCAATACGCGCTTCCGGGCGATGCGGGCTTCGACCTTTTTGTGGGCGAGAGGATAGCTTTGGCCCCTATGGAGCGCGCTTCCATAAATACGGGTCTCAAGATGGAGATACCGAAAGGCTGCGTCGGCATCATATATGAGAAGTCGGGTCTCTCGTTCAAGCACGGCATCATCACGTACGGAAACGTCATCGATTCAGGCTATCGTGGCGAAGTGAAAGTCGGCGTCATGAACCTCGGCAAAGAGACTCACGTATTCGAGCCAGGCCACAAAGTAGCCCAGATGATCATCCACTCGTACGAGGAGGTGAGATTCAAGGAAGTGCAGGAAGGCGAGCTCTCTGCATCTGCGCGTGGCGAGCGTGGATTCGGAAGCACCGGAAAATAATATGGATATACAGACCAAGATAAAGACAGGCATAGAGAACGCCTTGAAGTCCATCGGCATGGCTGCGCCTCTCGGCGACAGCATCACGATCGAGCATCCGGCTGACGCGGCGAACGGCGATTTCGCGACGAATATCGCGCTCGTCCTCGCGAAGCAGGCGAAAGCCAATCCGCGCGAGCTCGGCATGAAGCTCGCCGAGGCTCTCCGCGCACAGCACATCGAATCGGTCGAGAAGATCGACGTCGCCGGTCCCGGTTTCATCAATTTCTATCTTTCCGCAGCGTTTTATGCGCGCGAGCTCGAGACGATCCTTAAACGCAAGGACCTCTACGGCAATTCCAACGAATGGAGGGGTAGGAAGGTCCTCGTCGAATATACCGACCCGAATCCGTTCAAGGAATTCCATATCGGTCACCTCATGTCGAATGCAATAGGCGAATCGATAGCGCGCCTCATCGCGTCGCAGGGCGCCAAGATACGCCGCATGTGCTATCAGGGCGATTTCGGCATGCACGTAGCCAAGGCTCTTTGGGCAATACAGAAGAATGAGGAGACTATGCCGTCCAAACGCGCCCCTATAGAACAGCGCATCGCATTCCTTGGCGCATCATACGTCGAAGGCTCGCGCGCGTACGAAGACGATCCTGCGGCCAAGGCCGACATCGAGGCTCTCAATAAAAAGATCTTCGAAGGGAAGGATAAGAGACTCATGAAGCTCTATAAGCTCGGCAAGAAATGGAGCCTCGAGCATTTCGATGACATATACAAAAAGCTCGGTACCAAGTTCGATTATTTCTATCTTGAATCCGAGGTGGCTCACGACGGCGTGGCTTTGGTTGAAGAATGGCTGGGGAAGGGCGTATTCGAGAAATCCGACGGCGCCACTGTATTCAAGGGCGAAAAATATGATCCGAAGCTCCATACCCGCGTGTTCATCAATTCGCAGGGCATTCCGACGTACGAGACTAAGGAGCTCGGGCTCAATACCAAGAAATGGAAGAAAGTACGCCCCGACGAGTCCGTTATCATCACCGCGAACGAGCAGAATGATTATTTCCGCGTCGTATTAAAGGCGCTCGAGCTCATCGAGCCTGAGGCCGCAAAGGTCACGAAACACGTTTCGCATGGCATGCTCCGATTTGCCGAGGGTAAGATGTCGTCGCGAAAGGGCAACGTTATCACAGGCTCGTCGCTCATAACCGACGTCGAAAAGATGGTCGAGGAAAAGCTCGCGGGCCGGGAAATGACCGACAAGCAGAAAGTCGAGGCGATCGGCGCCGTTTCCGTCGCTGCCATCAAATATTCCATCCTCCGGCAGGTGACGTCGTCCGATATAATCTATGATTTCGATAAATCGATATCGTTCGAAGGCGATTCTGGTCCCTATATCCTCTATACCGCCGTTCGTTCGCAATCCGTGTTGGAAAAGGCCAAGAAGGAGGGCGTAAAGCCGAGAATCGAGCGCAAGGAGGTCGTCGGCCCGCTCGAGCGCATGCTCGTGCGATTCCCTGAGGTCGTCGCCCGATCGGCGGGAGAGAAGGCTCCGCATCATATCGCGACCTATCTCATCGAGCTCTCGTCGGCATTCAATTCCTGGTATGCCAATGTCCCTATCGTCGGCAAAGACGATGCCCAATCTCCATACAAAGTCGCTTTGACGCAGGCCGTGCGCACGGCTCTCGTAAACGGCGCCAAGCTCCTCGGCATGAAGGTTCCGGAGAGGATGTGATTGACTTTTTGCCTTCAGCGGAGAGAATGGAGGAGAATATGATCTCTCTACATTCTGCTCAGCATAGCCTCTCCACTTTCGGAGAGCTCATCGATCGGGCCGTCGAGGCGAAAGCCACTCGGGAATACCAGAGCGTCAACCCGAAGACCGATGATTTTCCGGCGCTCCTCGAAAGGTCGGGAGCCGAGGACCCTGACGGATATCTCAAGGCTTGGATCCGCCAGGACTTCGAGAAATCCGGAGGGTACTCGGCATATTCTCGGTATCGGCTCTTCACTGCGAAGCCCGGCGCTGATGAGATCGTCGTCCCGATCCGCTCTCCCCGCGAATACGCCACGGTCCGCGAGCTCCTCGGGGTCTATCTGGCCAATCGCACCGCGATGAGAAGGTTCCTCAGCCGTCACAGGATCATTGCCTATGGCCGTGACCAGCTCAATCAGGCCGGGGCGTATGCGGCGGCGCTCTCGCTTAAGGGCGGGAAGCTCTTCCTCCGGAGGATGCACACTCCTCTCGAGGGCGAGCTGCTCCTCTCTGACGCGATCATGATCCGCTACAAGGGTCCCGCATAGGCGGGACCTTTTTCTTTCAAAAACGGCTGAAAATTGATACTCTGATGCCACGTATGGCCGACCCTAAAGACGCTAAGCCTAAGACCAAGCTCGTCGAGATAGAGGAGAAGATCCTCTCTTTTTGGGATGAGAAGGAGATATTCCAGAAATCCCTCGATAAGAAGGGCAAAGAGTTCGTCTTCTATGACGGCCCGCCGTTCGCGAACGGCCTGCCTCATTATGGCCACATGCTCGCATCCTTCATGAAGGATGCCGTTCCGCGCTATAAGACGATGCGGGGCTATCACGTGGCGCGCCGATGGGGCTGGGACTGCCACGGCCTTCCCGTCGAGAATCTCGTCGAAAAGGAGCTCGACCTCAAGTCCAAAAAAGACATCGTCGATTATGGCATCGAGAGATTCAACGCCGCCGCCGAGGAGAGCGTCCTTCGCTATGCGAAGGACTGGAGGAAAATCGTCCCGAGAATCGGCCGTTGGGTCGACATGGATAATGACTACCGCACCCTAGATGCGGGATATACGCAGTCAGTCTGGTGGGCGTTCAAGACCCTCTATGACAAAGGCCTCGTCTACGAAGGCTTCAAATCCATGCAGATCTGTCCGCGATGCGAGACCACGCTCTCGAATTTCGAGGTTAATCAGGGATATAAAGACATAACCGATATATCGGTGTTCGTGAAGCTCAAGAGGAAGGACACAGCTCCTGCTACCGCTTCTGGTAACGAATTCTTCCTTGCATGGACGACGACGCCGTGGACGTTGCCGGGAAATGTCGCCCTGGCTGTGGGTAGCGACATCGATTACGCCCGCGTTTCATATGAGGGCGCGACATACATAGTCGCGCGCGATCGCGTCGCAGATGTTTTTGCGGGCAAAGAGCATAATCTCGTCTCCGTCATAAAGGGCAGGGAGCTTGTCGGCGCGCAATACGATCCGGTCTTCTCCTATTACACCGACGGCACTCTCAAAAATGAAGAGAATGGGTTCAAGGTATATGCCGCCGATTTCGTCACGACCGAAGACGGCACGGGCATCGTCCATATAGCGCCCGCATTCGGCGACGACGATATGAAGCTCGGTCAGGCTTACGATCTGCCGTTCATTCAACATGTCGGTATGAACGGCGCATTCAAATCCGAGGTCGCCGATTTCGCGGGACAGCAGGTCAAACCGAAGGATGATCATCAGAAGACCGATATCGAGATCATAAAATGGCTCGCGCATCGCGGATTTTTGTTCGACAAGAAAAAGATCATCCATTCATATCCGCATTGCTGGCGTTGCGATACGCCGCTCCTCAATTACGCGGCCTCGTCATGGTTCGTCCGCGTCTCTTCGTTCAAAGACAAGCTCGTCGCCGCGAACAAAGACGTCTCGTGGACGCCGGAAGACATTCGCGACGGCCGCTTCGGCAAATGGCTCGAAGGCGCCCGCGATTGGGCCATATCGCGCTCGCGATTCTGGGGCGCTCCCATCCCTGTGTGGAAGGGCGTCGATTCAGGCCGGCTCTATCCTGTCGGCACGCTCGATGACCTGTCGAAACTCATAAAGAAGTCGGGCAATTCATATACGCTCATGCGTCACGGCGAATCCAAGGCGAATGCCGACGGCGTCTCTAATTCCGATATTCAGCTCTCTCATACATATCCTTTGACCGAGAAGGGACGGGCGCAGGCTATCGAGGCAGGCAAGAAAGTCGCAGGGAACGGCGTCGACGTCATCATCGCGTCCGATTTCGAGCGCACGAAGCAGACCGCGCGCATCATCGCCGACATATGCGGCATACCGGAGAATCAGATCGTCTACGACGTTCGCCTGCGCGAATACAATGTCGGCCCCGGCAGGGAAGGCAAGCTTTGGGCTGAAACCGACCGCTATGTCCGTACCCACGGATTGTTCGCAGGAATGGAGACTCCCGCCGAATTGAAGAAGCGCGTCTTTGAAGCGATGTTCGATATCGACAGGAAGCATTCGGGCAAGAGGATACTCATCGTGAGCCACGGATCGCCGCTCAATACCATCCTTCACGGCATAGCCGAGACCGCGTCCGAAGACAAGATCCTTCATGACGAGCGCCGCTACTTCCAGAAGACGGGCGAACATCATGAATTCGATTTTGTCCGCCTGCCGCATGACAGGGAATTCAATCTCGACCTTCACAGGCCATATATAGACGAAGTCGAATGCGTCGCTCCGAACGGCGAAAAGCTGGTCCGCGTCGCCGAAGTCTTCGATTGCTGGTTCGAATCAGGATCCATGCCGTACGGCGAATCCTGCTATCAGGGCAATGCGTTGCCGCATTTCGACCCGAAGGGGCGCTGGGGCGGACTTCTGGGAGGCAAAAAGGGCTATCCGGCAGACTTCATAGCCGAAGGTCTGGATCAGACGCGCGGCTGGTTCTATTCCATGATGGTTCTCGGCGTCGGCCTCTTCGGTCAGAGTCCGTATCGAAACGTCATCGTGAACGGCATCATCTTGGCCGAGGACGGAGAAAAGATGTCGAAGCGTCTCAAGAACTATCCCGATCCTCTCGATGTCATCAATAGATACGGCGCCGATTCGCTCCGCTATTACCTGCTTTCATCGCCGGTCGTCGCCGCGCAGGACCTCTGTTTCTCGGAGAAGGGCGTCGACGAAGTGTCGAAGAAGCTCCTCCAGCGCCTCGACAACGTGCTCGCATTCTACGAGATGTACGCGGACAAAGGGGCGAACGAGCGCATCGCCAAGGCGGATTCCAGGAACGTGCTCGACCTTTGGATCATGGCGCGTCTTCATGAGACCCGCGACGAGATGACGAGACAGCTCGATCTCTATCAGCTCGACAAGGCTTCGCGGCCGCTCATGTCATTCGTCGACGACCTGTCGACATGGTACCTTCGCCGCTCGCGCGACCGATTCAAATCGGACGACCGCACCGATAAAGAGGCGGCTTTGACGACGACGCGCCACATACTCCTTGAATTCGCCAAAATATCGGCGCCTTTCATACCATTCTATGCCGAGCATCTCTTCGGCAGGGTGCGTCGCGCCGAAGATCCTGAGAGCGTCCATCTGTGCGACTGGCCGGCACAGGCACCTGTTGATCTTGGAATCATAAGATCCATGGAGGAGACCCGAAAGGCCGTCACCTCCGCATTGCAGGAGCGTTCCAAGGCCAATATCAAGGTCCGCCAGCCCCTCGCCAAGCTCACGATAAAGAACGCGTCTCTCGGCCTTGACTTCATCGATCTCGTCAAAGACGAGGTGAATGTGAAGGCTGTCGGCATCGATCATACGATAGCGACGGAGACTCTGCTCGATACGAACGTGACAGAGGACTTACGCAAGGAGGGAGTCGTGCGCGATCTCATCCGCGCGGTGCAGGAGCTCCGCAAGAAGGAGGATCTTACGGTCGGCGATAAAGCGACTCTCGTCCTCGATTCAGATGAAAAGGGTAAAGAGCTTGTCCGGGCATATATAGACGACGTGCGTCGCATCACGCTCGTCGCCGGCGTCGAGTACGGCCACCTGCCCGAAGCCGAGGAGCTTAAGATAGAGGAATATTCATTTAGGATAGGTCTCAAGAGATAGAAAAAAGCCCCGCGCGATTACGCGGAGCTTTCGTTTTCGATGAAGGGCTTCAGGCCGGAACGAGAGCGACTTCTTGCCGACGAATCTCGATGATCCGATCGATCGCAGAGACCGTGGCGGCGAATGCGCCGTCATTGTGGACGATATGCCGGAATTCCGGTTTGAGCCGCTCTTCCTGCTTCCGCGTCGCGAAGCGCCGCTTGAGCTCGTCGAAAGGCATGCCGCCCGGACGTTCCCGCGCACGCTTGGTAGCGAGCGCGAAGCCGACATCCACATAGACGGCGATCACCGCCCGGCGGATATCCTCGTCGCCATAGTCTTGGAAGTGCAGGGCGCCGCACGGGTCAAGGCTCAGCACGATCGACTGCCGGTTATAGAACGGCGACAGAACGCTCGAGCGCGGCGTTCCGTAGCAATGGCCGTTCACCGCGATGCTCTCGACCAGTTCACCGCACACGCCCATGTTCTCGAAGGCTGTGCGGGTCTGGAAGTAGTAATCCTTGCCGTCCTCTTCGTCGGGCCGGGGCGGCCGTGTGGTCGCCGTGATGGCCCGGTTAAAGCCGTTCTCGGCATAGTGTTTGACGAGATCCGTCTTTCCGCTCGCGAAAGGACCCGTAAAGATCAGGATATGGGGATGCTTTGACACGAATATTCCTTATTGTTGAGGTTCAAGTGTGGTTTCTACATGGTTTTACCTTAGCCTCTCTTCAAACACAAGCCCCGTCTTTGATACAATTCAGCCATGTCATACGCCGTATATAGCACGAGGGGCTTCATATTGGGGAGCGGTCCATCGGGCGAGGCATCCAAAATATATTCCATATACACCGAGGATTTCGGTCTTATACGTGCCAAGGCGCAAGGCGTGAGGCTCGTCCAGTCGAAATTGCGCTATAGCCTCGACGACTATGCCTTTTGCGCCTTCTCGCTCGTAAAAGGCAGAGAAGTATGGAGGCTTACCGGTGCCGAGAGCGTCTCTATGACGGGCTCTGATCGCGCATCATCGCGCATTCGCGCGCGTATACTCTCCTTGGTGCGGCGCTTGGTCCAAGGCGAAGAGTCTAATGCCGCGCTCTTCAAAGCCCTGACCGCTCTGTCGTCTGAAGTATCGCCCCGAGAGACGGCCGTGCTCGCCGAGGCTCTTTCGGCCCTCGGATACCTCGATCTCGATGCGCTCCAAGGGAAACCGGAAAGGGAGGTGATACATGCCATAAATAGAGCCATCCACGAGACCCAGCTCTAGTCGGTGATATAATTCAATCCATGTTCGAATCCGATAAGAAAAGCCCTCTCGACAGGCTCAAGAAGGGCCTTTATTCTCGAAATGTCCGAGATATCGAGACGCCTCGCCACGATATACGCCAAAGCGACGACGTCGTGCCTCAGTCGTGGGACCATACCGAGGATCACGCCGCACAAGCGGCGACACTCACTCCCGAGCGGCGCTATGCGTACAAGATCGTCTTTATATGTTCGGCGCTCTTTCTCGTGGCCGCATTCGGCATAGCAGCATACACGTTCCTTTCGGGAGGCAATTTCGTATCGGTCGATAACGTCGATATCCTCGTCGAAGGCCCGGCGACCATGTCGGGCGGCGACAGGCTCGACCTCGACGTCACGGTCGCGAATAAGAATCAGACCGGCATACAGCTCGTCGATCTCATCGCCGAATATCCCACGGGCACGAAAGACCCAGCCGATCCCTCCAAGGATCTCACCCTCACGCGCATATCGATGGGGGATATCGATTCTCAGGGAGTCGCTCAGAAGAGCCTCTCGTCTCTTCTCTACGGCCAGGAGGGCGATGTCCGCGACATCAAATTCACCGCTGAATACCGGACCGCGGGCTCGAATGCGATCTTTTTTAAAGAGAAGGTCTATCATGTCACCATATCGTCGTCTCCGATAATCGTATCGATAGACGCGATGGATAAGGTCTCGGCCGGCGAGCCTTTCGATATGACTCTCACGATCTCTTCGAATACGGCCGCGCCGATCAAGGACCTGCTCCTCTCGCTCGACTATCCGTTCGGCTTCTCGGTCGTATCGTCGAATCCTCCGGCGGCATACGGCGACAATACCTGGCGCATCGGCGATCTCGCCCCGGGCGCCAAGCGCTCTATCGTCATCCGCGCCTCGGCATCGGGCACTGACGGGGAAGAGAAGGACATCCATGCCAACGTCGGCATCCAAAGCGACGACAACGAGCGCGAGATAGCGACCACCATCGTCACGAGCGACCACGCCTTCGTCATAGAGAAGCCGTTCCTCGGCATCGATCTCGCCCTCGACGGCAATCGCGCCGACACGGCCTCTGCGGCGGGCCGGACGGTGCACGCCGACGTTCTTTGGACCAATAACAGCGCGAGTCAGATCACCAATGCGCGGATCGTAGCCAAGCTCTCGGGTCCGGTCCTCGACAGGAATTCTGTTACGGTAAGCGACGGCGGATACTATGACTCTCTCACGGACTCCGTTATATGGGAGGCGGGCAGGGCGGACGGCCTCTCGACCATCGCCCCAGGCGCCGACGGCAGGGTAAGCTTTACGCTCTCGACCCTGGCGCCTTCTCTCGGTTCGTCTACGGCTGATCCGAGCGTAACCATATCCGTCTCGGCTCAGGGCGATCGCGTCAACGAGCAGGGCGCCCCTCAGTCGGTTAACACCGCCGTTTCCCGCTCGATAAAGCTCGCGTCGAATCTCGCTCTCGCGGCCCGGGCCGTCCATTCGCAGGGCTCTATAGCTAATGACGGCCCGATACCGCCGCGCGTCGATCAGTCGACGACCTATACGCTCATCTGGACAGTAACGAACACTTCGAATACCATCACGGGAGCGAAGGTGACGGCTATCCTACCTCCGTATGTTACATGGACGGGTACGGCAAGCCCTACGGACGCCAATATAAGCTATGACGATCAGACGGATACAGTTACTTGGCTCGTAGGGGACCTGGCTCGGAACGCGGATGTCGGCTCAGGCGCCAAGCAGGTGGCGTTCCAGATATCGCTCCGTCCTTCGGCAAATCAGATCGGCACGGTGCCTAATCTCATCCTTCAGCAGACCGTGACAGGTACCGACGTATTCACAAGCTCGACCCTCAAGAACGCCGCTCCCGATCTTTCGACCCGCATCACGAGCGATCTCTTCTATAAGAGCGGCGACGAGACCGTAAAGCAATAGAGGACAACATATGGCTACTAAAAAAACAGACGAAACCGATCAGACGATGGAGAATCTCATATCTCTCGCGAAGCGCCGCGGCTATATATTCCAGGGCTCTGAGATATACGGCGGCCTCGCCGGCACGTGGGATTACGGCCCTCTCGGCGTCGCCCTTAAAAATAACGTAAAAAATCTCTGGTGGAAGCGCTTCGTCACCGACAGGGAGGATATGTACGGCATGGATGCGGCCATCCTCATGAATCAGAACGCGTGGAAGGCGTCCGGTCACGTAGCGGGATTTTCTGATCCGCTCGTCGAGTGCTCGAAATGTAAGCGCCGTTTCCGCGCAGACCAGCTCCCTGACGAGAACCGGGCCAAAAGCCTCTGTCCTGAATGCGGCGGCAAGCTCGGCGCCGAGAAGCAGTTCAACATGATGTTCCGGACCCATGTGGGCGCCATTCAGGACGAGACGTCCGTCTCATACCTCCGCCCCGAGACGGCGCAGGGCATGTTCGTCAATTTCAAGAACATCATCGACACCTTCCATCCGAAGCTCCCGTTCGGCATGGCTCAGATAGGAAAGGCATTCAGGAACGAGATCGCTCCGCGCGACTTCATATTCCGCGTCCGCGAGTTCGAGCAGATGGAGATCGAATATTTCGTCGATCCTAAGGATTGGGAGAAGACCTTCGAACATTTCGTCGAACAGGTCCATGCCTTTACCGGCGATGTCGGTCTCTCGAAAGAGAAGGTCCACGAGCTCGAGGTGCCGAAAGACTCTCTCGCGCACTATTCCAAGCGCACGATCGATTTCGAATATGACTATCCGTTCGGCAGGAAGGAGCTCTACGGTCTCGCATACCGCACCGATTTCGATCTCAAGGCCCATGCCGGCATGTCGAACGTCGATCTTTCGTATTTTGATGAAGAAGCCAAGGTTCGCTTCGTCCCTCATGTGATCGAGCCTTCGTTTGGCGTCGATCGCACGGTCCTCGCCGTTCTTACCGACGCATATCGCGAGGACGAGCTCGGCGGCGAGAAGCGCATATACCTCAAGCTCTCCCCGAATGTGGCTCCGATCAAGGCCGCGGTTTTCCCGCTTCTCAAAAACAAAGAAGCTCTCACCGGAAAGGCACGCGAGGTATACCTGGTCCTTCGCAAGCAATTCGGCGCCGTCGAATATGACGAGACAGGCTCGATAGGCAAGCGATACCGCCGTCAGGATGAGATCGGCACGCCGTTTTGCGTGACCGTAGACTTCGACTCCGTCGAAAAAGACGGCAATCCCGTCACGGTCCGCGACCGCGATACGGGCGCTCAGGAGAAGATCCTGCTTAAAGACCTGGTCTCATACCTCGCCCAGAAATTGAATAAATAGGGAATCGCGGCTACACTAGGCGCATGCGATTCAATAAGACCGCTCTTAAAAACGGCGTCCGCGTCATAACCGCCCCTATGGCCGGGAATCCGACCGTGACGGTCATGCTTTCGGTCAATACCGGCTCCTTTTATGAAGCATCTGCGGAATCGGGTCTCTCGCATTTTCTCGAGCACATGTGCTTTAAGGGCACGCCGACGCGGCCTACGCCGCGCGCCATAACGACCGAGCTCGATTCGATCGGGGCGATCTATAACGCCTATACGGCACAGGAGGTGACCGGCTATTGGGCCAAGGCCGATGCCAAGCATTTTAATCGCATCGCAGACATCATCGGAGATATATTCAAGAACTCCACATTCCCCGAGAAGGAGATCGAGCTCGAGAAGGGCGTCGTCTGCGGCGAGATCGATATGTATGCCGATGATCCGCAGGAGAAGGCGAGCCGAGCCCTCGCCGCGCATATGTATCAGGGCCAGCCCGCCGAGCGCGACATACTAGGCACCAAGGAGACTGTCCGCGCTATCACGCGCGAAACGCTCATGGCGTATCGAAAATCGCAGTATACGGGCCCGAACGTTATCGTTACCATCGCAGGCGGCGTATCTGAGGCCGACATGATGGACTGGGTGACGAAGAATCTCTCGGATCTTTCCTCTGACAAGCCTCGGCCCGAATCTCTCACTATCGAGCGCGAGCAGAAGTCGCCCGAAGTCCTTATCGTCGACAAGGATACCGATCAGGCGCACGTCGTTATGGCATGGAGGACGTTCCGTCGCGACCATCCCGATCGTCACATAGCGCGCCTCGTCAAAAATATCCTCAAAGGCGGCATGAGCTCGCGCCTCTTCATACGCCTGCGCGACGAGATGGGTTCGGGCTATTACGTGTCCGCCAATCACGCCCTCCATACGAGCTTCGGCTATTTCGGGGTCGCCACCGGCACCACCCATGTCCGCGTCGCTGAAATCGTGAAAGCCGTCATCGAGGAGGCGGAAAAGCTCAAGACCGAGCCTATTACCAAGGAAGAGCTCGACAAGGTCAAAGAATTCATGCGCGCGCATCGCCTCATGTCCCTCGAGACGTCAGACGACGTGGCGGGATACCTCGCCGAGCAGGAGGCATTCGACGGCGAGATCATATCTCCCGAGGAGTTCGAGGCTATCTTTGGCGAGATGACCGCCGACGACGTCATGCGCGTCGCTAAGATCCTGTTCGATAGAACGAAGCTCACGATTGCGGCCATAGGGCGGGGAATCGATAGGGAAGCTGTTATCAAAGCCGTATCGTAGTATCATTACCTCATGAATAAAGGCGGGACCACCATACAGATAACGACCGGCACGATCGCGCGGCTGATACTCCTCGTATTGGCGACTATCGCCATATTCGCGCTCAAGGACGTCGTGCTCGTCGTCCTCACGGCCGTCGTCATCGCGTCCGCGATCGAGCCCGCGGTCCATTGGCTCATAGACAAAAAGATCCCCCGCGTGTTCTCGGCCATCATCATATATGCCGGAGTGGGAGGTCTCCTAGTCAGCACGTTTTACACTGTCGTACCGAAGCTTTTGCAGGATACATCCGAATTCCTGAGCTCGGTGCCTCAATACATAGAGTCTTCGTCCCTTTGGAATCCTTTCGGCGAGACCGCGAAGGAGCCCGTGCCGGTCGTTGCGACGAACGTATCGCTCGGTATACAGACGACGGCGCAGAATAAACTTCTTATCGACGCCACCGGCGCTAAGCCCGACGAATATTCGGTCCAAGGCGTTCTCCAGTCTCTCGACGAGGCTATCAACTCGGTTTCGGTCGGCTTCGTCCATTCGGCGAGCTCGCTTTTCGGCGGGGCTCTGTCACTCGTGCTCATCGTCGTGCTCTCGTTCTATCTCGCCGTTCAGGAGGACGGCGTCGAGAAGCTCTTGCGCGTTATAATACCCGATCCTGACGAGTCATATGCGATCAAGCTCTGGCGGCGCGTGCGCACCAAGATAGGCCTCTGGATGCAGGGACAGGTCGTGCTCGCTCTTCTCGTCGGTATGCTCGTATACCTCGGCCTCCTCCTCCTCGGCGTGAAGAACGCCCTCCTTTTCGCCGTCTTTGCCGCGGCTCTCGAGATGATACCGCTCTTCGGCCCTATCATAGCCGCGGTTCCGGCGGTCGCATCGGCGTATAACGATATGGGCGCTTCGTCGGCGTTCATGGTGGCAGGCCTTTATCTTATCGTCCATCAGTTCGAGAACCACCTCATATATCCGCTCGTAGTCAAAAAGATCGTGGGCATCCATCCCGTCCTCGTCATCTTGGCCCTCCTTGTGGGGTATAAGCTCGGCGGGTTCCTCGGCATCATATTGTCCGTGCCTACGTCGGTGCTTCTCGTCGAATGGATCGACGATGTCGAACGCAGGCGGCTCAACAAAAAGGCCGCTTAAGCCCATCCCTACGTATGTCCAAGACTTTCTACATAACGACGACCCTGCCGTACGTGAATGCCGAGCCTCATATGGGGCACGCGCTCGAATTCGTGCGCGCAGACATCATCGCCCGCTGGAAGAAGATCCAGGGATACGAGGTCTTCTTTAACACCGGCACGGACGAGCACGGCCTCAAAATCCTCAAGGCGTCGAAAGCCGCGAATGTCTCGCCGAAGGAGTATGCCGACACCTATTCCGATCATTTTCGCGAAGTCTTGAGGCTCCTTGGCGTTTCAGACGACGTCGTATTCACCCGTACCACCGATGCGGGCCATGAAAGCGCCACTCAGGAGTTCTGGAAGCGCGTGCAGGCGAAAGGATACATTTATAAAAAGAACTACCAGACCAAATACTGCGTCGCCTGCGAAGAGGCGAAGACCGAGTCCGAGCTCGTCGATGGCCGTTGCCCGGTCCATCCGACGCTCGAACTCGAGCTCATAGACGAAGAGAATTACTTCTTCAAGTTCTCGGCTTTCGGAGACAGGCTTCTCAAGCTTTACGATAGCGGTGCGATGGGCATCGTGCCGGAATCTCGCATGAACGAGATGCGCGAATTCGTGAAGCGCGGTCTCATCGATTTCAGCATATCGCGCCTCAAGTCAAAAATGCCTTGGGGAGTGTCGGTGCCCGGCGATAACGCGCATGTGATGTACGTGTGGATGGACGCCCTGCCGAGCTATATCTCTGCGCTCGGTTGGCCGGAGAATGCGGCCAATTTCGAAAAATTCTGGGTGAAGGGCACGCCGACCCAATACTGCGGCAAGGACAATACGCGATTCCAGTCGGTCATGTGGCAGGCTATGCTCATGGCGGCAGAATTGCCTCCGACCCATACGGTCGTCGTGAACGGATTCGTCACGGCCGAAGGAGGGATAAAGATGTCCAAGTCGCTCGGCAACGTCGTGAATCCGGTAAATGTCGTGAATGAATACGGCACCGACGCGCTGCGCTATTTCGTTGCGCGCGAGATCGGCTCGTTCGAAGATTCTCCGTTCACCATGGATCGTTTCAAGGGCGCATATAATACGGGTCTCGCGAATGGTCTCGGAAATCTGGTCTCGCGCGTCATGAAGATGGCGACCACGAACTTGCCGACGGCTGTTGTTGTGCGCGACACAGAAGCGCCGACTGAATATGTGAAGGCTCTCGATTCTTTCGATATAAAGGCCGCTAGCGATATTATTTGGAAGCACATAGCCGAAGCAGACCAGCTTATCCAGGAAAAGGCTCCGTTCAAATTGGTTAAAACCGACAAGATCGCTGCAGACAAGATCGTTATCGATCTCGTATCGCGCGTGTACGATATTGCCGCCCTTCTTGAACCGATTCTTCCCGCGACCGCCGCTTCTGTGAAGAAGATCGTCAGGTCGCATGCGATGCCCGCCGCACCGCTCTTTCTCCGCAAGGACTGACATGGCCCAAGGGAATCGACCTACATTCATAGACATACATGCCCACGTCAATTTTCGTGATTTCGAAGCGGATAGGGAGGCGGTGATGAAGCGCGCGCAGGACGCCGGCGTATGGATGATCAATGTCGGTACGGGCGAAGAGACGTCGCGGAAAGCGGTCGATATGATCCGTGAATATACGGAAGGCGTGTACGCCGTTATCGGCCTTCATCCGATTCATGTACATGAGGAGGCTCTTAATGTAGATTTCTACCGCGCTCGCGCGCGCGAAGGCGGCGCAAAAGTCGTCGGCATAGGCGAATGCGGCCTCGATTATTATCATTATCCTTCGGATGAGCATCGTAAGCTTCAGAAGGAAGCGTTTACATCGCAGATAGAGCTTGCCTTGGAGCTCGATCTGCCCCTCATGCTCCATATCCGTTCAGGAGAGGGCGGCAATGCCTATCGCGACGTCATCGGCATGCTCAAGCCGTATAAAAAATCCCATGGCGACAAGCTTCGCGGAAATGCACATTTTTTCGCAGGCTCTCTCGACGATGCCAAGGAATTTCTCGATCTCGGCTTTCACCTTTCGTATACCGGCGTCGTGACGTTCGCCAGACAATATAAAGAATTGGTCGAAGCGACGCCTGTCAACCGCATCATGTCCGAAACCGATTGCCCGTATGTCGCGCCTGCTCCCGAGCGCGGTAAGCGCAACGAGCCTTCGTTCGTCGCGCATACAGCGGACAAGATCATCGGCATTAAAGGTTTGAATATAGAAGAGGGCAGGAAACAGCTCGTGGAGAATGCTTTCAAGCTCTGGAAGCTCTAGCCTAAAAGGCCGCGATCTGGCGGCCTTTTGTTGCAAAATCGGCGTTTTCAGGTAGTATGACCGGTACTTGCTTTGGAATGTTTTCTGCCAAGAAAACGGCTTATAGCAAGGACGGCGGCCCGTAAAAACGGCCATTTATAAGCTAGTCATACAAACAATGACAGAGACAGCTAAGACGGCGGGCACCGTCTACGAAGTGGGTTACCACATCGTTCCCACTGTTTCTCCAGAGACCCTCCCCCAGGAGGTAGACGCCATCAAGGCGGTTCTCGGAGCGCAGCAGGCTACGATCATATCGGAGGAAACCCCGAAGCTTCGTAATCTTGCCTATACCATCGTCAAGCCTATCGGTCCGGCTCGACACAGGTTCGATACGGCCTATTTCGGCTGGATCAAATTCGAGGCTCCTCGCGAGGCGGTCGCGGAGCTCGACAAAATGATGAAGGGTTCGGACAAAGTGCTCCGATACCTCATCGTCAAGACCGTCGCCGAGAATACGCTCTACGGAGCCAAGATCCTCGCCGAAGAGAAGAAGGAGGCCAAGCCTGAGGCGACGAAAGACGCCAAGCGCCCGGCATCCGCAGAGGAGCTCGACAAGTCCATCGACAAGCTGGTCGTCTAAGATACAATAGGGGAAGCTTGGTTCTCATCGATTAATCAGAACAAAAACTCCCTCAAACTATATGTATCTCAACAAAGCACTCATCGTAGGAAACCTCACCCGAGACCCTGAGATGCGCGCATTGCCTTCGGGCATGCAGGTCGCATCGCTCTCGGTCGCTACCAACAGCGTCTGGCGCGACAAGGACGGCAACAAGAAAGAGGACACCCAATTCCACAACATCGTCGTCTTCGGCCGACAGGCAGAGACGGCAGGGCAGTACCTCAAGAAAGGTCAGCAGGTGATGGTAGAGGGTCGCATCCAGACCCGCTCGTGGGACGATAAAACGTCAGGCGAGAAAAAGTACCGCACCGAGATCGTCGCCGACCGCGTCCAGTTTGGCGCAAAGGCAGGCGGATTCGGAGGCGGCACGGGCGATTCAGCCGGCGCCCAGGCTCCGGCCGCAAAGGGCGGAGTATCAAAGGCGGCAGCGGTAGACACGATCGAGTACCCGAGCGAAGACATCAATCCGGAAGACATTCCATTCTAAAAGCATCAATCAATCATTATGAGCAAGCAGTGTTTCTTCAAACAGCACAACATAGAGCACATCGACTATAAGGATACGGACATCCTCAAGAAGTTCTTGAATCCCCATGCCCGCATCCAGGGCAAGAAGCGCACGAACGTCTCTGCGACGAACCAGCGCAAACTCGCCCTTGCGGTGAAGCGCGCGCGATTCATGGCGCTCCTCCCGTACGTAGCGCGATAAAGACTCCACATAAAAGCCCGGAATGTCCCGTCGAAACTGAGGACATTCCGGGCTTTTATTTTCCGTATTACTTTGTCACGCGTTCGCGGTATTCGCCGGTGTCGGTATTGATCCTGATCGTCTCGCCTTCGTTCACGAAGAGGGGAACGGTAATCATGGCGCCAGTCTCTACTTTGACCAGTTTATTGCCGCCGCGGGCCGTGTCGCCCTTGATGCCGGGAGGAGCCTCGACAACCTTAAGGTCGACGGTAGGGGGGAGCCTTACGCCGAATATGGTCTTCTCCTCGGTCTCCGGATCGATGAATATCTTGGTCTGATAGATCGTATTCGGCTTGAGAAAGAGCGCCTGCACGCCGAGGACGTCAGTCGATATCTTGAAGCGTTTCGACGGGTCCTCCGCGTCGCAGAACCAGTATTCGCCCTTGTTGGCATAGAGATGCTTCGCGTCTTCGGTGCCGATCTCGGCCTCTTCTACCTTGTCTGCGGCATGGAAGGTCGCCTCGACGACCCGGCCGTTCAAGAGATTCTTGATCTTGGTCTTGTTCTGAGGCTTCCTCTGCTGCATGCGGAAGATGTTATTCTCTATCACTTCGTACGGCTCGCCTTCGAAGATGATGTACTTTCGCGCGGTTACCTCGTTGTATTCAAGTAGTGCCATGGGAGAGAGATTTCTAAATACGGCTTAATAGGGCTTTATCCTAGCCTATGGATAGGGGATTGTCCATCCGTTTCGGAATCCGGGCGAAGTTGTCCACATTCATGAACAAATCTTCACCATTTCTTAACCTCCGTTTTTCTATGATCTAACGCGGAGAAGCTCTTTCCAAAATGATGAAGTAACCAAGTGCAGAGAAACCGCCCAGACTATGATCTGCCGGCGGTTTTTCTGTGGAGACCCGGACGGAGGGGAAGGCCATTGACTTTTACATTATTCTGGTATCTAGTAATAGAGGATTTCGTATCTTTAAACCTTCACACAAACTTCAAAAACGAGGAGAAATCGATGAAAATCGTAGATTGCCTATCCAAGGCCAGGTTCGCCTTGGCTACAAGGGCTAGAAAAAAGCGTGGTCGAGCTCTCATCGAGCTCATCGCCCGCTGTTCTGAGATCGATCGCGAAATGACCATTCTCGATGTAGGCGGTCGGATCAGGTACTGGGAAGAGATCGGCTATGCGCCGCCTCTCGGTACAAAGATCGTGATCCTCAACCTGCCGGATGATCTGCCTGCCGGGCCGGTGCCGCAAGGTTTTGAGCTCGTGGCAGGGGATGCGACCGATCTCTCTCGGTACGGGGAGGGTCAGTTCCAGCTTGTCGTATCGAATTCCGTGATCGGACACGTTCATACGGGCGGGCGGCCAGAGGCGCGCAGGTGTATGGCGGACGGCATTCGTCGGATCGGCCGCGCATATTATGTGCAGACTCCGAACAGGGCTTTTCCCATCGACTGGAGAACAGGGGTAGTCGGTTTTCACTGGAAATCCCATGAAGAACAGGCTCGTATCCTTGCCCGTAGGAATGTCGGTGGCAGACGCTGTATTCCTGGCTATTCCTCCGCTCTCGGCTGGGTTAATAGTATCCATCATCTCGATCAGAAGGAGATGGCAATGCTGTTTTCGGACGGATACTTTTCGAGCGAGCGGTTCGGCGGCTTCATCAAGTCACTCATCGTTATTAGGGAGCCGATCGTGGCATAACGCGAAGACATCATTATCGAACCGCGACCTACCAAAGGTCGCGGTTTTTCTATGGAGCAGATTTAGACTACGCTATCTTTCCGGAGAAGCGCCTGATATCGGGCGCGATTCTGCCAAAGGAAATAGAGGTTGAGGAGGACGAGAACATCAGCCATTATCGCTTCTGCCGTGAATATGCCGCTGTCGAGGACCGCGTGGAAGGCGATGATATTGACCGTGATCGGCACTATGAGAAGAGCCGCGGCAGCCATCCTGCCGGTGAGGATAAGGACGGCAGCGATCGTGAACACGACGGCCATGATATACGTAACATAGCCGGTCGCGAAGAGCGCCTGAATGAAGGCGAATGCTTGCGGGGTGCTATACATATCCGCCGTAGGTGCAGGGAAGACGCCGAAAGCGCCGAGGATTGGCGAGACCATGAGGAGGACGAGGATAATCTTCAAAATGACGTTTACTATTTTCATATGTGCGTTATTTATACCCATTTATTATAACAAGGCTTGTCTTATATGTTGCCGAGGGGTAGTGTGAGTCTTAATATGCACTTCGATTCTGATATTTTCGTGACCGTGATCGTGTCAGGACTCTTCGCCGGCACTCTGCCTTATTTCCTTGTGTATCGACCCGCGGTCAAAGTCGCGCAGAGATCGCAGGAATTGCTCGATATCGCCATTCGACTCGGCGAGATCAACAAGGAGATTTTTGAGGCACGGCTCGTAGCACCGGTCCGCTGGGCGGAGAATTCTCGCATTCGCAAGCTCGTCGGAGAATACTTGAGGCTTTACGATCGCCAGAAGCTCCTCCTGGAGCAGGGTAGGCGAGAAGATCCGGGATATATCCAGACATTGAGACAGGTGTGAGACAGATGGTTTCCGCTAAGCAAAGCAGCGCCCGCGCGCTGCTTTTTTATACGCGAACTACGGACAGGGAAGACTAAATCTCCTTCAGCTTCGCCCTGATCTTCTTCAGAATCTCATTCGTGACCTTGGCATTCTCCTTGAGAAATTGCCTCGTCGCGTCATAGCCTCGGCCGAGAGCGATCTTGTCGCCTTCGGCCTTGCCGTCTTTGTCCATAGGCTGGTATGAATACGAAGCGCCCGATTTCGCGATGATGCCGTGAGATTCGCCTAAAGCGATGATCTCACCCTCGCGGCTGATGCCTTCGTTATACATAAGGTCGAATTCAGTCTGTTTGAATGGGGCAGCGACCTTGTTTTTGACGACTTTGACGCGCACCCGGCCGCCTACGACCTCTTCGGCCTTCTTTATCTGCGCTATGCGGCGTATATCGAGGCGCACCGACGTATAGAATTTGAGAGCCTTGCCGCCCGGAGTCGTCTCTGGATTTCCGAACATGACGCCGATCTGCATGCGGATCTGATTGATGAATATGACGACGGTCTTTGATTTCGCGGTGATGGCCGTTAATTTTCGGAGGGCCTGAGACATGAGGCGAGCCTGTTTACCCATCTGCTGGGAGCCCATGTCGCCTTCGATCTCGTCCTTTGGGACGAGAGCGGCCACGGAGTCGATGACGATGACGTCGAGCTTGCCGGAACGCACGAGCGATTCGACGATATCGAGGGCCTGCTCGCCCGTATCAGGTTGGGAGATGAGGAGGTCGTCGATCTTTACGCCGATCTTTTTGGAATACTCCGGATCCATTGCGTGTTCGGCGTCGATGAACGCGCAAATACCGCCCATCTTCTGGGCCTCTGCGATGATATGGAGCGAGAGGGTGGTCTTGCCCGACGATTCAGGGCCGAAGATCTCGATGATCCTGCCGCGGGGAACGCCGCCGATGCCGAGGGCCGCATCGAGGCCTATAGAGCCTGTAGGTATGGCGTTTATATTCACGCGAGGCTTCTCGCCGAGCTTCATGATGGCCTCGTCGCCGAATTTGGTCTTGATCGCATTAAGCGTGTCTTCTATGTTCGCGCGTTCCTTCGGGGCGGGGGATGCCTCTACCACGTCTTCTGCGTCCTTCACGATATCTTTTTTCTTTGCGGCCATGCTGTTATAGGTTAAGTTGTAATGTCTTTCTGGCTATCCTACCGAACCGGTCGCGGGCTTCGAGGGTGATCATATTATACCCGGGAGAGACGAGGATCTTCTCGCGATAGGCGCCGGCCTCGTCCGTGAATATCTTGTCTCCATTTAGGGTCAGGAATGCGATATTTTTGGCCGTGCCGCCGATCTCGACTAAGGTATTAGAGACCGTGGCTCCATTCGCCGGATAATCGACGCTCAATACGGGACCCTCGGCGAGATTCTTGGCCTGGAACGCTCCATAGCCCGCGATGATAAGGACGGCGCCTATGGCGATCCACATGGTCATGAGCCTCTTCACCTTTCTCCTGTCTGTCATAGCCGGTTATAGGATATAAGACCGAGGTTAAGTAATTATGAAGGCTCCGATTCGTCC